>LIAY01000012.1 GCA_001438965.1 Microbacteriaceae bacterium BACL25 MAG-120322-bin65
CGAAGAGTTCGACATCATGGGTCTCGCAATCGACGATGGTGTTTTCTTTGCCAGCGGTCATCCTGGCCCAACCCAGGATCTCCCTAACCCCTTGGGCATCCTGGTTTCCAAGGATGCGGGTGAGACCTGGGAGCCTGACGTGCTGACAGGCGAAGTTGACTTTCACCTTTTGGAAACAGCCGGGAACACGATGCTCGGTGTTGCGGCCAACTATGGCCTGGTTGTCGCTTCACCTGATCGAGGCGAGACATGGACGAGCCTGGAGGCTCCCCCGCTGACGAGCCTGTCGCTGAACCCTGCAAACGGCGACGAAATATTACTCGCCTCTGATGGTCTCCTCCTCATGTCAGTCGATGCCGGAGCCACGTTCTCTCCCACGGCGGCTCCCCCTGGTGTTTTTCTCATCGATTGGTCAGACTCCAACGTTTACCTGGCCACCGACTCGACTATCTACAGGAGTTCGACACCTGGTGGACCATATGCTGCCCTTGCCAAGCAGTTCACTAACGTCTTAGCAATAGCGGCACACGACGGAGCTGTCATCGTGCTGGATGACCAAGGCGTGCATGTCTCACAAGACGACGGAGAATCTTTCACACTTTTACCCTGAGGCGAAGGCCCCAGACAACGAGATAGTGCCCGCATTGCAACTGCGTGTACCTCCAGCTGAAATACAGCTCTTAGCGATTGCACGATCGCCGCGCGACCAAGGCCAGCTCCCTCTTGCTGGCGCGATCCCGGCTGTGAACGCACTCACCATCATCGGCATAGGCTCAAACAATGAGCATGCATGGCGGCGGCCCCATGGGTCGGTTCTCAACAGACCCGGACCAGATTCGAGCGCGCAACGCAGAAGCGCCCAAAATCGATCACATCCTGCAACGAATCCTGGACCTGTTTAATCCCCATAAGCGCGAACTGATCGCCACCACCGTGCTCGTCTTTATCGCTGCTGGCCTATCCGTTCTTCCACCATTGCTAATTCAAGATGCCTTCAACCTGGGATTGTTCCCACCTGATGGGGTACCAAATCTGTCGTTACTGACGAGGCTGGTGCTGGCCATGATCGGCATCTGGTTGGCGGCTGGGCTCCTTGGCATACGGCAGACCTACCTCACCTCGCAAGTGGGTAATAAGGTCATGGGTGCGCTGCGAGTAAGAATGTTTGCCCATTTGCAGTCAATGGAGCTAGCCTTTTTCACTAAGACCAAGACTGGCGCCATCCAATCCAGGCTCCAAAATGACGTCGGTGGCGTGGCCGGGGTGCTCAGTAACACTATGAGTAGCCTGCTCGGAAGCGCTGTCACCGTTCTAGCTTCCATGGTGGCCATGCTGTTACTCAGTTGGCAATTGACCATTGTGGCGCTGATCATGCTCCCGGCGATGGTGTTACTCCAGCGCAAGGTGGGGCGAGTTCGCGCCAAGATCGCTGGTCAAACCCAGGAATCACTGAGTGAAATGTCGGCCATCACCCAAGAATCCCTGGGCGTCAGCGGCATTTTGTTGGCCAAGAGTTTTGGCCGACAGGCCAGTGAAATTTCTCGATACGAAACTGAGAACAAAAAGCAGATCGCGCTGCAAGTGCGCCAGACCATGAGTGGTCAAACCTTTTTCGCACTCGTTCAGGTATTTATGTCCTCTATCCCTGCGATTATCTATCTCTTCGCTGGACTCTTGATCGTCCAAGACAACCCGCTGAGCGTGGGCACCATCGTCGCCTTCACCACCGCACAGGCCCGGTTACTTTTCCCGATGATGAACCTGTTGCAAGTCAGTCTTGATTTACAGACCTCCCAGGCTCTTTTTGCCCGAATTTTCGAATATTTAGATTTCCGACCCACGATTACGGACAACCCTGAGGGCGTCATCCCCGACAAAGCAAAACTGGGAACCCTCGAATTTAATAACGTCAGCTTTAGCTACCCAGATTCCGATGGTCGCACTGAGACCACACTTAAGTCGGTGAGCTTCGCTGTCGAACCCGGGCAATATGTGGCCCTAGTAGGCGCCTCCGGTTCAGGAAAAACCACCATTAGCTACCTGATTCCGCGCTTTTATGACGTCACGGAAGGCTCCGTCAGTTTCGCCGGGACCGATGTTCGTGAGCTCAACCAGGATGCCCTGATCAGCCAGATTGGTATTTTGAGCCAGGAAACCTACCTATTCAATGACACCATTCGGGAAAACCTCGCGTACGCGAAGCCCGAGGCAACGCTGGCGGAGATTGAAACGGCAGCGAAAGCTGCCAACATCCACGATGTCATCATGGGTTTTCCCGAGGGTTATGAAACCTTGGTGGGAGAACGTGGTTATCGCCTCAGCGGTGGCGAAAAGCAGCGTATTGCTATCGCACGCGTATTGCTCAAAGACCCACCGGTGGTCATTCTCGATGAAGCGACCAGCGCTATGGATACGCACTCGGAAAGAATTGTGCAGGCCACTCTCGATGCGGCCACCGCGAATCGAACAACGATTGCCATCGCCCACCGTTTATCCACTGTGATCAACGCCGATTTTATCTTGGTCTTAGACAAAGGCACGATCGTGGAGCGGGGCACCCATGAGGAATTGCTCGCAGCGGAAGGTGCCTATTCGCGCCTAGTGCATTCCCAAAACATGATCCACGATCAATAACCGCGATATTTCTTGGGCGCCAGAGCCCCAGACAAAACACAATGGGCTTTAACGAATGTTGTGCCCCGGCGGTAAACCGCCAAGGCACAACATGTGAAGAGACCTAAAGCAGGTTGGGTTCGGTCTCTTCAACTGCGGTCGGTGAGAAGCCCCACTTCTCCGCAATCTCAGCCAAGACACCTGCCTCGCGCAGGGTCTTGAGGTTTTCGTTAATAGCCTCTTGGAGGCCGGGGTTGTCAAGGCTGACCGGGAAGTTGGTCTGACCAGGCTTAGTGGTCGAGACCACACGCTCGTCTGCTGCGGGAACCTTGAACTGGGCACCCTCAACAGGGGTGTTCTTGAGCGCGGCCTGGCCGGAAGGATAGGTGTCAACAACGACACTGATTCGTCCACTCGCCAAGTCGGCGTAGAGGGCCTGAGTCGTCTCGTAGAGACTCAGGTCATCACCGAGAATGTTTTCGAGATCTTCGTTCCACAAGAAGCCAAGCGTGGAACCAACTTTTTTGCCTTCTAATCCATCGATGGAGTCAACTCCCTCGACCGAGATAAGAGTGAGCTGGTCAATAATGACCGGATCGCTCAGCAACACAATTTCCGCACGAGCAGCAGTGCGATACCAGCTGCCCAAAGTGGTGTCGGCGCGCCCGGATTCAATCGCAGGAATCATGGCGGCAGCAGCACCTGGCTGTACTTTGACCTTGATGCACTCGAGTTCAGCAATGGCGTGAAGGATTTCTCCTTCGGCACCGCTGAGGGATTCTCCGTCAATGGCGGAGAAGGGTGGGTACTCATAAGCGGCAACTGTCAGGAAGCCTTCTTCTACGGTCGCCACGCCTTCGTGGGCGGGGACGCAGTCTGCGGTTTCGACAGTCTCTGTGGCCGTCTCGGTGGAGGCGCTAGTGGCGCACCCAGCCAAGGCGAAACCCGTGACCGCAACCAGCAGCGCGAGTCTGCTTGCATGCTTGGGCATTATGTTCCTCTCGTTACTTTTTTACCCTCCAGGGTTTCCTGGAAGGCTTCGATCACTGGTGTCTCATACATGCCGTGAAAGACGCCTCTCGATGGATGTGACTAGTGCCGAAGCTGGGATCGTGACTGAGGCGTATACCGCTGCTGCAGCCAAGAAAACGGGAAGATAATCGAAAGTCTTAGTGCCCAGGAAGTATGCCGACTGCATTACTTCACTCAGCGCAATGACATAAGCCAAGGAAGACAGCTGGAACATGATGATGGCTAATCCCATGAGCGGGGGGATGGCAATCCTGGCTGCCTGAGGCAAGACAACGAACCGGAACCGGTCGGTCCCATCCAAGCCAATTGCGCTGGCGGCCTCAATCTGGCCCGAGGGCACGCTGTGAATACTAGAGCGAATGATCTCGGTCGCATAGGAGGCGGCCGACCAGGTAAAGGCCGACACCGCGGCCACCATGGATGAGGGAACTATGGAAATTTGGGGCAAGCCCTGATAGAAAATGTACAACAACACAAGAAGCGGAATTCCTCGCCCTACCTCGACAACCGCAATCACTAACCAGTTGAGCGGTTTTGGTGTTGTGTCAATCAACACGGCAAAGACGAGAGCCAGGGGGTAGCCCAGTGCCAGTGAAATGCCGGTGAGCTGAAGAGCTTTGATTAACCCCGGCAGTAATTCTGCAACGTAGCCAAACCAAATATATATATCCATCAGGCCACCACGTATCTCTTGCGCATCTTGGTGTCCACGCTTCGCGCCCAGGCTCCCAAAGGAACACTGAGCAGCAAGTAGGCGCCGCCCACAATGGCGAAAGCGGTGAGACCCTGTCCTGTGTTTTGTGCAACCTGGTTTGCCCGGAAGGTCATCTCGACCACTCCGATAGTCGATGCAAGAGCCGAGTCCTTCATGAGACCAATGCCGTAGGTCACCATAGAGGGGCTCACGGTGCGCAGCACCTGAGGGGAAATGATGCGGGCGAGCAGATCAAATCGCCCCAGGCCCAGAGAATTGGCGGCCTCGATTTGGCCAAGACTCAGGGCAGAAAGCCCGCCGCGGTAAATCTCACCCAAGTAAACAGAGGCAATCAAGGAAAATGTGATGACGGCTGCCTGGAATGCGGTCAACCGCAAGCCCACCTCAGCCAAGCCAAAAAACACGACAAAGAGCCACACCAGAGGTGGCACACTTCGGATGCCTTCCACCCAGACCAGGCCGATTGCTCGAATGATTCTCGACGAAGCTGTTCTCGCCGCTGCCACGCCTACTCCCACTATGGCGCCAAACCCGAAACCCGCCACCGTGATGATGACGGTCCAGATGAGACCCTGCAGGATATAGCCGACCATTATCGCCCCAACACCGCCCCAAGAAATTGTCGCGTGCGCTCATGACTTGGCTCGCTCATGACTTGGGCCGGCACACCTGATTCAACAATGCGGCCATCGACCATGACATAGAGCCGGTCTCCGACTTCCCGAGCGAAACCCATTTCGTGGGTCACCACCATCATGGTCATGCCGTCATCGGCAAGCTCACGCATCACGGCAAGAATCTCAGCCCCCACCTCAGGGTCGAGTGCCGAGGTTGGTTCATCAAAGAGCATGACTTTGGGATCTAGAGACAGTGACCTTGCAATGGCGACTCGTTGCTGTTGCCCTCCAGAACACCGACCTGGGTACTGGTCGGCTTTGTCTTTGAGTCCCACGCGATCGAGTAATTCGAGCGCACGTTGTCTGGCCTCATCTTTATGGAGACCAAGCACACGACGTTGAGCGAGACAAATGTTCTCGAGCACCGTTAGATGAGGAAACAGGTTAAACGATTGGAACACCATGCCCACATTGCGCCGAAGGGTGGACAGTTCTTTCTTGGAAGCATGCTTATGCCCTTGACCAATGGTGATGTTGTAGTCGCCGATGCTCAATACCCCACTAGAGGGAGTCTCGAGGAGGTTAATGCACCTGAGGAAAGTGGATTTTCCGGCCCCTGACGGTCCAATAATTGAGATCACATCACCGGAATTGATATCCATCGACACGTGATCAAGGACTCGAACATCCCCGAAATCTTTTGTGATGCCCTCCGCCCTCAAATAGGGCTGCGTGGTGTCGCTCATAACGTGGCCTCCTTGCCATCCCTGTGCGCGATTGCAGTGAGTTCTATCCGCTTGGTGCCCCTAAATCCGGCAACAAACAGGGTGGTTCGCGGCGGTAAGGGGCGCTTCGCGAAGCGAGCACGCCAGGCGGCGTCGTAGGCTTCAAAGTCATCCATCGAGACCAAGTACACCGTGATTTGAAGGATTGAGCTCAGCGATGAACCTGCTCGCTCCAGTGTCGACTCTAGGTTGTCCAAACAGGCCACGGTCTGTGCAGCGATTCCCCCGGGTGTCTCCCCATTAGCGAGGGTTGGAATCTGGCCACACGGGAAGATCAGCTCCCCCAGCAAGGTGGCTGCGACATAGCTTCTGGGCGCCCCATCAGCGTGTTCCAATCGAGTAATACCAGTCATTCGGGCACCAAGAACTTTCTCGCATGCGAACTAAGCGTTTTCCATTGATCAGATTCGACGCCAACTCCTATGCGCAGTGACTGCTCAATCTTCTCCAGCCGGTCACCAGTGGAGATGAGCAGGGTTCCACCGTCTGCGCGGCCGTGTTGAAGGGTCCATGGTGTGCCCCCCGGTTGCAGGTTCGGTTTTCCGTGTTGGAACAGGTCCGCATTTTCTGCGATCGAAAAACCGATGAACTCGCTGCCGGAGCGAAAGCCCCAACTCAAGGGACTGAGATTGGTCTCCTGCATGTCCCACACGGCTGTGGCAACTTCCTTGACGCAGGGAGTCTTTGTGACCGTGACGATGGACTGCGGCTTGCTCAGTGTCAGAGCCACGGCCAAAGGAGCGATGACTGGGTAGCGAAACCCCCGGGCGGCGAGAGAGAACCCGTCATCGCTTCGCAACGTCCGAGGCCGCGAAAAAGCTCGCCCCCATCTCTTGGCATCAGCTATGACAGCCTCAATCCCAGATCCCCAGAGCACCTGGGCAACGCCGACTGCTCGACCCGCGGCCTGGGCGCGACCCCAGTCGTATCCGCGCGCCCTGAGAGCGCGATAGCTTTCCTCTTTCACTTCACGAAAAGAAACTCTTTGCTCTGCGCTAGTGGTCGTCGTCATTTCACCATCTCGACATTGCGCGAGGGTACAAAAGCTGTCTCAAAAAGGCGCAGCCAATTTTCACCTAATACTTTGGCCAGATCAGCATCACTCAGACCCTGATCCGAGAGTGCGTTGGCCAGAGCCGGAAAATCCTCGGGGGAAGAAAACCATGAAGGCCACCGCGGCCACTGCGCAACCTGCGTAGGTTTCCAGCGTCCATCGCGGAGCACCTCGACATAGCTGGGCTCCCAGTTCCTCGTCGAATCACTACCAATAGCCACATGATCTACACCGAGCTGGTCGACCAGGCGAACCACCATGTCACAGAAGCTCTCCCGAGTTGTCGCGGCGCCACCAATGACATTGGGATAGAGGCATGCGCCAACAATCCCCCCGCGCTCGGTTACCGCGCTCATCACTTCATCGGGCTTGTTCCGGGGGGTATCAGCAAACCACAGTGGATTTGCATGCGTAATTGCCACCGCTGCAGATGAGCAGTGCACGGCGTCGAGCGAGGTTCGATTTCCCACATGGGAGAGATCAACCAGCATGCCCACGCGGTTCATCTCTTCCACAATGCGCTCACCAAATCGGCTGAGACCAGAATCCTGGGGTTCATAACAGGCGCCACCGACGTAGTTTTGGATGTTGTAGGTCAACTGCGCGATGCGAACGCCGAGAGTGTGGAAGATTTCAACTAGAGAATAATCCTGGTCAAAAGGCGAAGTGTTCTGAAAACCAAGAACAACGCCTACTTGTCCATTCCTTGCCGCGGCGCGAATATCGCTGGCGGTAGTGGCAATCTTGATCAGGTCAGGGTTTTCTCTCTGAAGCACGAACCAATCACCGATGTTGCGGATGGCCTCCAGAGGCCCTTCCCACACCGCGCAGGTTGCGTTAATCCCATGGATGCCACCTCGCTGCACTTCTTGCAGAGTTGCGCGATCCCAATTGCTAATCTGGAGCCCGTCAAAGACGATGTTCTGGCTCATTTAACCCCCTCAGGTCGCGGAAGAAACAACCAGTCATCAACGGGTATCCCTTCGTGGACGTCCTCAACTGTGGGCGCACCTGCGTAGAGAGTGACCCGAAGCCAATCCGTCGATTGAGGATTGAAATTCTCCATGCCGTAGACGGCCAGTTGAAATCGCTGCAAATCAAGGGGTAAGAAGTCATCAGCCAGTGGGTTCACCCGTGCTTCGGTATATTCCAGCCCGGCGAGTGACTGAATACGCTCCACCACACCCCAGTGCTCGGGATTGAGTGACAGGAACTCCCCCACAGACCATTCCGGGCTGCACAAGCCGACATCTCGCATCAACTGGGCAACATCTTTGGCTATCCCCACCGGGTGCTCGGTGATTAAACCTTTGTCTTTTCCTCGAATACCGCGTCGAGGCTCCTGGTTGTTTCTGGAATAGAACCAAAATTTCGCTGTCTCGGCAGATACCCCAAAGTCAAAGGAATCGACCCAGTCGTAGTTGCTCTCCATAATGCGGCGCAATTGGCCAAGACTCATCGCTGGCTCAAGCCTGGTGCGGTCAGTGCAGCGTAGAAGTTTTTCCATGTCGTCATCGAGGCTGGAATCAATTTCTACCAATACTGAATCCACTATCTGGCGAAGCTCAATGGAGCGCTGCGCGGCAAGGGAATGCAATGCTCTGGCTGCCTCGGACACCGCCACACCCGCCAACGTGCCAGAGGCTTGATATTCCTGTGCCCAGGCAATGGCTTCGTTCAGCATCTCGGCAAGCTCAGGCCCAGCAGGGTAAGGGTCACTCGTGAAGGACGTCTTTTGGGAGAAATATGTCCTTGCCCGTTCCAACAGAGCACATACTCGCGCCCATTGATGCGAATTGGACCCCCACGCCTGGGTGAGCACGTGAGCGAGAGGCAACTCGCCAAGTGCCACCCAGGCGTCGAGAACTTGTGGGTGGCGAATCACGTAGGGCACCATGCCCAATCCCGTCGCATTTCCCAAGCCCAAATACCGTCGCCATTGGCGGTCCAGGGCAATAGCGGAGTCAGATTTCGATCGAGCACAGTGTTCGGCTAAATCGGCGGAGAATTCACGCAACAACCATGCAGCCAGCATTTGCGCGCGATAGGGAACACCGAGCGGATGGTCGGCGCCTATACCGTCAAAGTCTCGAAGTCCCCATTTTCCGTTTCCGTAAAAGGCCGTGCTGCGCAGGATGTAGGCGGCGTCACTCACGGAGTCCGACTGAGGTTGCGACCCCGAGGCCAAGCAATCCACTACGTAGTTGAAAAACCGTTGGCTGCGATTCGCGCGCCCCCAGATTAAGGAAAGATGGTCGGCGCGGCCGTCTTCTTGCTTAGTGACATGGCGAAAGAGAAACGCTAGGTCCTCATTGCTCACGGTGCCTTCGACCAGAGTCGCCGTGACGTCCCAGTCTTGGGCTATGACTCGATCGTTTCTCATATCGCCAGCAATCACGTGCGAAAAAACCACCAACTCCACCACGGGTCCGTTCATATCCACGTGGTAGATGGCATGGCCGACACCCTCGGGGTCAAGATCCCATACCCGCTTCGAGACTCGCCAATTACCACTGGCGGCATGGCGAATCAAGGATCTGGAAAAGCTATGGCGAGTTTGCCGCGATGTCCCCAGTTCTCCAGGATCCATAGCTATCTCGGCGCCTCTGGCATCACCCTGCAGGGTTGTCAGATACTCTGTGGGCCTAAGTGTCATTATGCTCGCCTGGGTGCAACGCGCCGATACACACTCTTGGTGTTGGTAAAGAAATCGGCAACGCTTTCGGCATTTTGCTCGCGTGGAGCCGGGAAGGTAGAGGCTTTAAGCCCGCCAAAGGGAACATGAAGCTCTGAACCCGTATTCGGCGCATTAATTTTGATTAGCCCCGCGGTCAAACCGGCGGTTGCGCGGAGAATGTCAGCATCATTGGTGGAGAAAATCGACGCCGTCAAGCCAAATTCGGTGGAATTGGCCAATTCAATTGCCTCCTCAAGGTCACGCGCTCGCATCACAGTCGTGATTGGACCAAAAACCTCTTCCCGACAGGTGCGAACTTCCATGGTGCCCTCAATCACGGTGGGCCCAACAAAGAAACCGGGACCCTTTGGCACCTGGGCTCGCGCGATAACTACTCCCCCCTCGCTCACTGCATCCGCGACCGCGCTTTCGATTTGTGCTTGAGCCGAAGCCGAGATCACGGGTCCGATAGTGGTGGAGGGATTAGCGCCATCACCCACAGTGAGCTTCTCTACTTCTGTTACCAGCGCTGCAACGAACGAGTCGTGAATATCACCTACCGTGATGATGCGCCTGGTAGCCGTGCACTTTTGACCAGTGCCCGACATTGCGCCGATGGTGAGCTGGCTGGCTGCGAAGAATGGATCAACATCGGGCATGACGATGGCAGCGTTATGGCCACCGAGCTCTAATTGAACTTTCACGCGCCTCGAGGTGGCCGATTGAGCAATCATTTCGCCCACCGGAACCGATCCGGTGAAGGAAATTCCAGAAACTTGGGGACTATCCACTAAGTGTTGAGCCACCCGACCCGATGCCAACACCATGTTCACTACCCCGGCAGGTACACCCGCATCATGGAACGCCTGAATGAAGGCTTGGCTGACAGCAGGAATATCGCTGGCAGGTTTCCACACAACGGTGTTGCCCCATAACAGAGCGGGAGCAATCTTCCATGCCGGAATTTGAGTGGGGAAATTCCAGGGAGTGATAACTGCCACAACCCCCAAGGCTTCGCGCACAACTTCGATGTGTTCCCCAGGAAACGATGACGGGTAGGTCTTGGCCAGAGGGTTTCTTGAACTAGCCGCGTGATAGCGAATCGTCTCGCTGGAACCATCCACTTCGCCACGTGCCTCGGCAAGTGTTTTACCCTGCTCGCGCGTCATCAGTGCCGCAATAGCTTCCCGGCGCTGATCGATGAGATCTGCAACAGCGCGAAGTATTTGCCCGCGTTTGATGATGCCCATGTCATTCCAGGCCCGCTGTGCACCCGTGGCGGCTTCGAGAGCGTGCTTGATGTCGGACTCAGTAGCACCCTTAAACGACGCCACAATGTCGTCCGGCTTGGCGGGATTGAGACTCTGAACGGCTTCACCCGAGCCCGGTAACCACGCGCCTGCTATGAGATTCTCCGGAACGAGAGGAGAACTGGACGCTGATACTGGCACGAAAGCCCCTTTCACAACATTGTGGTGCGACCAAGATACCCCTGGTGATTGTTCAATAACAACCCCACTATGTAATCGTTATTGATAAGTGTTTATAATGAATAGATGAACGTCAAAGCATTGACCGCCTTCGTCCAGGTTGCCGAACAAAAGCACTTTGGGCGCGCCGCCGAAAACCTCAATATGACCCAGTCCGGACTGTCCCAGCTGATAAAAAATCTGGAACACACGGTGGGCGCAAAATTGCTTGCGCGCACCACCCGATCGGTGGCTCTTACCGATGTCGGAGAAATTTTTTTGGAAAATGCCCGGGAACTGCTCCAGGCCCATCGACTCGCCGAGCAGAAGATGAGCAACGTGCTTCGCGGAGAGGAAGGGACGGTGCGCCTTGGGTTTGTGGCCTCAGCAGCTCTGGGTGTAATTCCACGCCTGGCCGCCGCGGTCAGTGAGCAAGCGCCGGGAATAAAGCTTTCTCTGGTTGAGATGACCTCGGAAGAGCAAATACCCCGATTGAAAGCAGGCGATATAGACGTCGGCGTGGTTCGTGAAATCAGGGAAGCACCCGGATTGGTTATTCGCCCTTTGCTGAGCGAACCCCTCTTGTTGGCTCTGCATCACTCTCACCCCCTGGCCAGACTGTCGAGCGTGGATTTGGCTGAAATTCGCCATGAGGGGTTCATCATGTTCCCCCGAACCAAGGTGTCCTACCTCCACGATCACATTTACCGACTGTGCAACTCGGTGGGGTTCACCCCGCAGGTCGTCCAACAAGCGGTGCAGTTTGCGACCATACTGGGCCTCGTTTCCAGTAACGCAGGAATCGCCATTGTTCCGCAAAGTCTCACTGCGATTCAACTTCCCAACGTGAGCTTTTTGCCGCTATCTCACCGAGACGCAATTTCAGAAATCTATATCGCCAGGCGTCTCGACGAACGGGCTTCGCCAGCTGCCAAGAAACTCGTAGAAATCGCTATCCTAGGCGAATCTCGGTTTTCTCTTGAGGCTGAAGCCCATCACAACACAGCAGCTCCTATTCCCCGCCGGTAAGGACCCACCATGGGGGGCCGGGAATCAACTTCCTGACTTGTGCTCTGACCCCCTGAGCAACACCGCGATTGCACTCCGGTAGTGTTGAGGAGTTCGCAGTTCTATGGTGAGGCGTCAGCCTCGATATAGAAAGACTGCGCTGGCTTCGCGCGTTGGTGCGCCACAGTCTTATCCCTAGCTTTCGCACCGAGAGCGCTGATCTATTCGGAGTATTTGCATGTCCCTTATTCGCACGTCTGACAACGAAAAAGAGCGCTACAAAGCTCGTCCCAGCGTTCTCGATGCACTGCGCAGCCCCCGACTTCTGACCCGGGAGGTGCTTGCCGGCCTGGTAGTAGCTCTCGCGTTGATTCCCGAAGCCATTTCTTTTTCGATCATTGCTGGTGTTGACCCGCGCGTGGGCTTGTTTTCTTCTTTCGTGATGGCAGTATCCATTGCCTTTTTAAGTGGTCGCCCCGCGATGATTACCGCCGCTACGGGGGCTATCGCCCTCGTCATCGCACCGGTGGCCAGGGAGTACGGCATGGATTATTTCATTGCCACAGTGGTCCTGGGCGGCGTGTTTCAGATCATCCTTGCCGTGTTGGGTGTTGCCAAGCTGATGCGCTTTATTCCCCGCAGCGTGATGGTCGGTTTTGTTAACTCTTTGGCAATTCTGATTTTTACCGCCCAATTGCCCCACCTCATTGGTGTTCCCTGGTTGGTGTACCCGCTGGTAGCCGGTGGCCTGGTCATCATGCTGGTGATGCCACGGATAACGAAAGTTATTCCCGCGCCTTTGGTCTCTATCGTGCTGATAACCGCCGTTGTGGTCACCGCCGCAATGTTCGTGCCCCGAGTGGGCGATGAAGGGGATTTGCCCGAGAGCCTGCCAGAGCTGTTCATCCCCCAGATTCCCCTCACCTGGGAAACGTTGAGAATTATCGCCCCCTACGCCGCCGCGATGGCCGTAGTGGGTCTGTTGGAATCCCTTCTGACAGCAAAACTGGTCGATGAGGTCACGGACACTCGCTCGCGCAAGACGCGAGAAGCGTGGGCCCAGGGCGTCGCCAACGTGCTCTCTGGTTTCTTTGGCGGTATGGGTGGTTGCGCCATGATCGGTCAAACCATGATTAACGTCAAAGCCTCGGGTGCGAGAACCCGCATTTCCACCTTCTTTGCTGGTCTTTTCTTACTGATTTTGGTGGTGGGCTTGGGTGATCTCGTGGCCATAATTCCCATGGCAGCCCTGGTTGCGGTGATGATTATGGTGTCGGTTGCGACCTTTGATTGGCACAGCATCCGCCTCACCACGCTAAGACAAATGCCCAAGAGTGAAACTGCGGTGATGGCCATCACCGTCCTTATTGTGGTTCTTACCCACAATCTGGCCATTGGTGTGATCGCCGGAGTACTGGTGGCCATGGTGCTCTTCGCTAGGCGAGTTGCGCACTTTATGACCGTGACGAGGACGCTGCCCGAGGATGAACAAGTTCCCACCGCACACTATGCCGTCGATGGGGAATTATTCTTTGCCTCCAGCAATGACCTCACCACCCAGTTCGAATACGCCGATGACCCGGCGCGGGTGGTCATCGACATGTCCGCATCCCACATCTGGGATGCCTCTACCGTGGCCGCCCTCGATGCCATCGTGACTAAATATGAACACCACGGCAAAAGGGTTGTTCTAGTAGGGATGAACGAAGCAACAACCGAGTTTCATGGCCGCCTCAGCGGCGGCCTGGGCGCTGAGGCCTAATTACCCCAGGCTGAGGCCGCCGATGCGGCGGTCCTAGTGTTTTGCCTTGACCGCCGGCTCGCCTCGGAGTTTTTTCCAGGGTGCCACCACGATGACGATGACCGCACCCGCGGCGGCAACCCACCCCGCGATACCCATGGCGTTTCCTACACCGAGAGTGAAGGCATCAATTCCCGCAGTGACAAGATCGTCCCACATCATCGCCAACGGAGCTGGCGGATCAACGGTGACGAAGGCCACATTGGACTGAATTTGCTCAGCCACCTCGGCAGGGAGGTTCGCGGTGGGTTGTTCCATCTCACTGCGATAGGTGTCATTCAGCGCAGCACCCAGCACAGCGATACCTATGGCGCTTCCCACTTCACGCGAGAGATCGTTCATGGCACTAGCAACGCCTTGCTTATCACTACTAAGGGACTCGGTAATCGCCACTGTTGCCGGGGTCATGGAGAAAGCAAACCCCAAGCCAAAGATCAGCAGTGCGGTTGTGAAGTACCAATAATCGAATTCGGTACCGAGATTGGCGAAGAGGAAGACCCCTGTTGCCAAGGCGCTCAAGCCAAATCCGCCGAGAATCTTTTGCGAGATGCGCCGCGACAGCATTGCCGAGATCCGAGCACCGGGAAAGACAATCAGTGGTAACCACAGCAGCTGAGTTGCGGCGCGCAATGGAGTGAAATCGGCCACGTACTGCAAATACTGCATCCCCACAAAAAAGAATCCAAACTGCGCAAAGAACTGAATTGTCAGCGAGACGGTGCCACTAGTGAATCCAGCGAGTTTAAACAGTCGCGGGTCCAGCAGTGGGTGTCTGATCCGCAACTCCCAGAGCACAAAAGAAATAATCGCTAGGGCACCGAGGGTTAAAGCGCTGATGGTGCGGGTGTCATCCCAGCCGACATCGGAGCCTTCAATGATGCCAAAGACCACACTTGCCACACCCACCACGGAGAGCAGCCCGCCCACGATATCCAAGGGCTCCTGGGTGCTCGCGCGGGAATCAGGGACGGCGAACAAAGTACCGATCAAGGCGGTAATCGCAAGCCCCACGTTGAGTAGGAAGAAACTGTTCCATTCGAAGTATTCCAATAGGAAGGCAGAAGCAAAGAGACCTAGTACAGCTCCTGCTCCGGCGACGCCAACCCAGACGCTCACTGCCTGAGCCCTTTTTTCCGGTGGGAAGGAGCTAGTGATAATGCTCAAGGTTGCCGGCATGATGGCCGCAGCACCGATTCCCATGAAGATACGCACACCAATGAGGGAAACGGGGTCACTCATGAAGCTCCCCGCCCCGGCTGCGATTGCAAAAAATACGAGACCTAAAGCCAAAATATTTCGCCGGCCAAACCGATCGCCCAAAGCCCCAGCGAGCAGGAGCAAGCCTGCGAACACCACGGTGTAGGAGTCAACAATCCAGGTAATTTCGCTCTGGGTTGCTCCCGTATCCACCGCCATCGAAGGGATGGCGACATTGAGTCCACTCACGGCCGAAATGACTGTCATGAGCGAAAGAGCAATTGTGGGGAGTGTGAAGCGGTTAACTGTGGATGCCATGGTTTTTATTCTCCAGACGTTGAATTTATGACCAAACAATAACACCGAGCGGGCATAAATGCAACACCAGTAGAATTACCCGAGATGACTAAAGCCCCCACCAAACCCGGTCGCCCCAAAGGGGCCTCCTCGCAGCGCCGTGATGCCATCGCACAGGCGGCACGCGAGCAATTTGCTTCAGTGGGCTACGCCCAGACGACCATACGATCCATCGCCCTGCAGGCGGGCGTGGATCCCAAACTTGTCATGCACTACTTCCACTCGAAACAACAGCTCTTTGTTTCGACAATGGAACCGCCAGCCCAGTTGCGAGAAATCCCGGACATCGCTTCAGCGCCCAGGGAATCCTGGCCAGATCTTTTTGCCCAGGTTATTTTGTCGGGGCTGACGGGGCCCTCGGGTGTTCTGATCGAAAGCGCGATCCGAGCAATCTCCTCCGAAGCCGATGCTGCCCAGCTCTTTCGGGAGTCTTATTTCGAGCGGATGGTACTGCCCATGGTGGCCTCCTTTGGTGTGAGCCAACCCAAACTCAGGGCGCAGATGCTGGGGGCAACAATAACCGGCTTGATTGTCACCGGGCGCATCATTGGCTTGGCGGATTTCTTCAACGCTCCACTACCCGTGCAACAACGCTTGCTCGCCTCCTTCGTTCGCTCTGCGCTCTTTACCCCACTGAGCGACGATGAGCTCGAAGAGAGCTAAGAGGCCCTCAGACCAGTACTCAAGCCAAGAAAAAGCGGCGACCTAGACCTGGCCCGAGCAATATCAGAGCGAGTCCCGCTCGCGCCACGTAGTCATTTTGCTCATCACTATGTGCACAACAATGCCAATAGCAATACCCCAGATGAGATCTATCGTCACCACCGCTAAGGCCGTGGCGAGATAGCTCACTCGCTCACTCCAGGTTGTTCGTAGGTTTTCCATGATGCTCACCGGATTGGCGATTCTCCAGGATGCACCCAATAGGACGCCGGCTAAGACCGCAGTGGGTATCTGGCCCACCACAAACCCCACACTGGTCACAAAGACCAACAACACTAAAGAGTGAATCACCGTCGCCATCCGAGTGCGAGCACCGGAGTGCACGTTAACCGCAGTGCGGGCAATCGCGCCCGTTGCTGGCATGCCACCCAATAATGATGCGGCAATTGTTGCCAAGCCTTGCCCCATCAGCTCCCGATTGGGCCGGTGAGGCTGGAAGAGTTCGCCATCGCGACGTTTCACCATGGCATCGGCAACCCGTGCCGATAATAGCGACTCAATACTGCCGAGCGCCGCAATAACAACAGCTGAGTAGAGGATGGTTCCCAGCCCAAGATCTGGCCAGGACAGGTCCCAAGTGAACAGATTGCTGGTCGGCAAGGCGCCAATTTTCTGCACCGGAAGGGCAAACGCCCAGGTTGCCATCGTCATCACCACAACGGCGATACCACTTGCTGGAATAGAAGCCAACGCAGGAATTCGATTGCGCAGGAGCGACCACCCGATTTTGACCGTCAGGGTCAGTGTCACGACAGCTAGCGGCCACCAATGCAGAGGCTCGGCTGCCGCATTCTGGATAGTCCCCCAGGCGACTAACAGTGTTTCTGTCCCCTCCCCGCGAGTGATTTCAAGAATCAGGGGTAGCTGTTGCAGAGCAATAACCACAGCAATCCCTAGGGTGAAGCCCTCCATGACCGACCAGGGAACCAATTCCACAAAACGACCGAGTTTGAAAAGCCCAGACAGCACGATGAGAAGTCCCGCCACAACCCCCACTACCAGCAGGCCGGAGGTTCCCACCTGAGCAATGATGGGAAACAACACCACCACCATGGCCCCAGTCGGTCCACTGACTTGGAAGTTAGACCCGCCCAGTAGGCCAGCAACAAACCCCGCCACGATGGCCGTGACAAGCCCGGATGCCGCACCGGCTCCCGAAGTGACGCCGAAACCGAGTGCTAGAGGCAAAGCGACAATGGCTACGGTGCTACCGGCAACAAGATCAAAGCGCAGTGTCGTGAAGAAATCAGTCAGCGTGCGCTTATTCCCCAAAGTTTCCCACTCACCGCCGCTCACCCAGTTTTGGGCCTAAGGAGATTTTACTCCCGTTAATTCTCTGCACTCACCAGCTCAGAAGCGCGGACCCCCCTCGTTCGCTTCTCTCCCAGCGCACGGAGGGCTCCCAGGATGGCAACGAGGTCCACCACTTCTTGCAAAAGTGCCCCCAATATCGCCGGCAAAAAACCAAGCACAGACAGGGCCATCAACCCCACGCTGATAATGGTCCCCAACCAAATGCTTTGCAAAGCAATCCCGATGGTGGTTTGACCAATCTCGAGGGCTCGAGGGACGACACCGAGGTTATCGACCATAATCACAATATCGGCAGATTCACTGGCCGCAGTTGAACCTTTTGCGTCCATCGCCATACCCACATCAGAAACGGCGAGCACCGGTGCATCGTTCACACCGTAGCCGACCATCATCAGCGAATTTGAGGTGACCATCAATTCGTCATGTCTACGCGGAGTGTGTGGAAGTTGCGAGGTCGGCGCGCTCCAAGGCACGCCCGAGCATTGGGAGTCGGTGATGAGCGATGCGGACAAAGACGAGCTGCGCGTTATGTATCCCTGAGTGTCACGCTCACTAGCACCGAGCATCACGCTTGATGCCTAAGCTGGCTAGCCTCTAGCGCTGACCGCTTCTCCAGCAAGGAGCGAGTAGAGAATGTCGGCTACTCGAAACGTAGTGCGTCGACAGGTTGCAGTCTCGAGGCGGTGCGCGCTGGCCACACCCCAAAGACCACACCGACAAGAGCGCTAAAGCCCAGGGCCACAAT
>LIAY01000013.1 GCA_001438965.1 Microbacteriaceae bacterium BACL25 MAG-120322-bin65
AGTTGTTGGATCCTGGGATTAGACGTGTATTTCTTAGCAAAGGTCATAATCGGGGTGGTCAGCAGGCGAAAGAGAGTTCCCGCTCGCTTGAGAACCTGAGGGACCAACAGCGTTCGCAAATCCTGAAACGACGTATAGAGAAAAAACTCTTTGGCGATGTTGTAAGTCTCTTCCGCCGAATCTAAGTACTTTTCCATTGAAGCTCTAGACCCTGGCTCCATTTTCTCCAGTAGGGCAAGATTGTCCTCGCGGTTAGCCCGAACATCAACATATTCTGCCGAACCACCACCGTCTGGTTCGAAATACACCCGATAGCCCGGGTCCAGCTTTGTGAGCTTCAAGTGTTCGCTGGCAGATGTGCCCATGAGTTGGTACCAGTGGTCAAACACTTCAGGCATCAAATACCACGAAGGCCCCGTGTCAAAGCGGAAGCCATCCTTTTCCCACAACCCAGCCCTGCCACCAAGCCTGGCATTAGCCTCGACCAGGGTCACCTGATAACCATCTTTAGCTAGGAGACCAGCGGTGGCCATTCCACCAATACCGCCACCAATAACAACGACTGACTTAGACATGGGCAACCTTTCTAACGCCACGAGGAGCGCGGGGGACATAACCGGTGAGAACTCGAAGGGCGAGCCAAGCTTTGGTGAGATCAGCCACACTGATGCGTTTTGTTTGCAACACGGACGCAGGTGTAGCGCGAATCCGAGTCCCTAAGGCCGCAAAAAGAACGTGCGCTAAGGACACAGCCCGCCTTGGGCCCTTGGGAAGCAGAGGTAGGGCGAGAGCCGATAAACCAAGATCGGCATCGATGTCATCGAGGAGCCGATGCTTGGTGGCCTCATCCAAAGTCGCGACACTCACGCCTGGAAAGTAGCTCCGCCCCAGAGCCTGAACATCAGCCCCCAGGTCTCGCAAGAAATTTACTTTCTGAAAAGCTGCTCCCAGCGCCCTCGCTCCGGCAACCATGGTGGCCTTATCTTTCTTGGCAACGCTCTGGCCCTCAAGGAATGCCTCTAAACACATCAAGCCGACCACCTCAGCTGAGCCATAAACGTAGTGGGCGAAAGACTCAGGTGTGTGCGTGGTCTCGGTGAGATCCATCCGCATGGAATGAAAAAACGGGGTCACCAAATCTTCCCCAACGCCCACCGCTCTAGCCGAATGGGCGAAAGCGTGCACAATCAGGTTGGTGCTATAGCCAACGGCCATAGCACGCTTAGTCTCTGCCTCTAAGGCGTCCAACATTGTCCCAGCTTCTTTGTTCGAGACGCCCGCCTCGTTGGCTACCCCATCGACAATCTCATCCGCTAAACGCACCAGCGCATAAAAATTGCCGATATGGGTGCGCATACGCGGTGGGAGCAAACGTGAGGCTAAACCAAAGGAGGTGGAATAACGCCTGATAACGACCGCCGCCGTTTCTTCTGCGACGCTGGTGTAAAGATCAATTCGGGTATCCAGCTCAACCGCCACAGTGAGTCCTTTGCCAAGAGTTTTTCGCCATCTTGTTAGCTAGGCTGTCGGGGACCACGACTACGCGGTCATTCCAAAATTTCACCCTTGCAGAGTAGCGCGAGAACACGATGAAAACCTCCGAGCTTGTCATCTTGCTAGATGACCAAGGCCAGAAAATCGGCACGGCCGAAAAAGCCACCGTGCACACCACGGAAACTCCCCTGCATTTGGCCTTTTCCTGCCACATTTTCAACACCGCAGGGGACGTGCTGATCACCCGTCGGGCGCTGAGTAAAAAGACCTGGCCTGGAGTGTGGACAAATTCAGCGTGTGGCCACCCGGGACCTGGCGAATCCATGGAAGACGCCATTCGTCGCCGAGCTCACGATGAGCTCGGTATGGAACTTTCTGTGATCAGCACGGCTCTGCCAGATTTTCGCTACCGGGCAGTTGATGCCTCAGGGGTTGTTGAAAACGAAGTGTGTCCCGTGTTTGTTGCGCAAACGGAATCAGATCCCAGGCCTGCAGCGGATGAGGTCTGCGAATGGGAGTGGGTCAACCCCCGAGATTTAGCGGAATCAGTGGGGAAAACCCCGTTTATCTTCAGCCCGTGGCTAGTGGAGCAGATGGATCAGTGGATTGGTCACTACGGCCTGGATACGTCGGTCTTGTGAAAATTTTGGAACGACCGCGATGCGGTCGGTCCTCTTTGGCCCTGATATCTGCTGCCATACTTCTCTGACCCATAAGGGTGCTCCGCGGGCGAAGAGAGCCTGAAAAAGCACAGCTGCCCTATTTTCATCCCCGGCCACAACGTAATCGGCAGTGTGGCGACATTACTGAGCTCCAAAGTCACGTGCCCCGAGAAGCCGGGATCAATAAATCCCGCAGTGGAGTGTGTGAGCAAACCCAGTCGTCCTAACGAACTTTTACCCTCGAGGCGGGCAGCAATATCATCGGGCAGGCTCACCACCTCATAGGTGGCACCTAAGACAAATTCGCCCGGGTGCAGCACAAAAGCATCACCGGGTTCCACTTCGACCAGTCTGGTCAAATCAGGTTGATCTAGTGCTGGATCAATGTGCTGGTATTTGTGATTGTCAAAAAGTCGAAATAACTTATCCAAACGAACATCAACACTCGAGGGCTGAACCATAGACATATCCAGGGGATCAAGCCCCACCCGACCAGATTCAAGCTCTTGGCGGATATCGCGGTCTGAAAGCAGCACGTCACCAGACTAGTAGAGTTGAGATTCAACTTTGAAGGCCCCCAGTTTGGGCCTTTGCGAGTGTAGTTCAGTGGCAGAACTTCAGCTTCCCAAGCTGATAGCGCGGGTTCGATTCCCGTCACTCGCTCCATGGTGCGCTCACGAGCTGGTCCCAGACAAAGAGTTCTGCCAACTGAAAAACTAGCTCTTGGCCAGCTGCCCACCGGGTAACCTCTAGGTATGAAGCTGTGGCGCCCATTGCTCGTCCTGGGGGCACTGGCAGGGGTTCTGACCGCGCGAATATGGACCGACGAAAACCTCGAGCCACTGCAAAGCCCGATGCAAGATGCACTGACACTGAGCATTGGCCTGTTAGTGGAATCATTACCTTTCGTTATCTTGGGTATCGGTTTGTCAATTTTGGTTCAAGTTTTTGTTCCAGATTCTTGGTTGGTGCGTTGGCTACCCAAAAACCCTTTTGGGCGACGTGCGGTTATCTCTCTTTTGGGGATGTTTTTGCCCGTGTGCGAGTGTGGAAATGTTCCACTGGCCCGTGGCTTGATGGGTCGCGGTTACAGCGTGGGCGACTCAGTCGCGTTCCTGCTGGCGGCCCCGATTATCAACCCTGTCACCATCATCACCACCCACCAAGCTTTCGGTTTCGACGACGGAATTTTGGTGGCGAGGCTTTTAGCGGGTTACACCATCGCCAATTTGTTGGGCTGGCTGCTCTCCTTGCACCCTCAACCGGAGTTGCTCTTGACAAGAAAATTTGCCCGGGAATGCCGCCTACCAGGTGGCCACAAAGATCAGGCCAAACTAATGCAGGTGGGCCGCATGTTCTCCACTGAGTCCGCGACCTTGATGCCAGCCTTGATAGTGGGTGCCCTAGTTGCCGGATTTATTCAGGTCGGCGTTCCGAGAGAGGCGCTAATAAGTCTCGGCACGGACCCCATCATCAGTGTCCTCGCCATGTTGTTTCTGGCATTTGTTATTTCAGTATGCGCCAACGTGGATGCCTTTTTCATATTGCCCTTCGCGCAAACGTTCTTGCCGGGTTCCTTGGTAGCCTTCTTAGTTTTTGGCCCACTAGTCGACATCAAGATGTTGGCTCTTCTGCGCACGACCTATGCCGGGCGAACCATTGGTGTCATTGCGGGAGTCGTAGGGCTGGCTTCCTTATCCTTGGGAATGGTGATGAACTATGTGGGCTAAAGTCTTGGCGTCGCGAGGAATGCTTGCGGTAAGTATCTTTGCCACGGTGACTTTGTGGCTTGGTTTCGAGGGCAAACTGAGCTCCTATATTCACCCTCGTTACAACCTTTTTACCCTGGCCATGGCGGGTGTTGGACTGATGTTGGTTGTGATCGCCGCGGCAACGAGGGAAACCCACAATCACGACCATGATGACCAACTGCGCAAGCGCCGCTACCGTGTAGCGGATGTACTCTCTGCCTCAGTCACAACCGGATTACTGTTGGTCCTCATCATCCTGCCCCCGGCAACCCTGAGCAGCGCGACTGCCGAGAATCGTTCGTCTAACGATGTGGCAGTGTTGAGCTCGGTCGAAACGTTCGACGATCAAGCAAGCCTCGAGTTATTTGAAACCCTTACGGTTAGAGACTGGGCCGTCTTGTTGATGCAGAACCAAAACCCTTCTTACTATCGCGGTAAACAAGTGAATGCCATCGGGATGGTTACCCCAAGTGGGACATCGGATGATGTTTTCAACCTCACTCGGTTCGTCATCACGTGCTGTGCAGTGGACGCTCGACCCGTGAGCATCCCGGTTTACCAACCAGGATGGCAAGAATCGATTTCGGTTAACTCATGGCTTCGTATCGAGGGAGGCTTTGCGCCGTCACCCGAAGGCATAGCAGCGGTTCCTCTGCTGTTAGTTCCCGTGAAGATAAGTCAAGAGGAGGTTCCTCGTGATCCCTACCTTTTCTGATCGCGGAACAACTGCGGGGGCCAGAGCCTTTCGTAGGGGTCTCTGGTCAACAATTGCGCTCCTGGGTGTAGTCGCTTTCGGTGCTGGCCTCTTGACCCTGACACAAGGCCCTCAATTAAGATCGATAACACTTGACGAAACGAGTTCTATCCGGTCTGCCGGAGAAATCACGCTTCGCAGCGATCGAGCCCTGGCGAGCGTCCCGCAAACCTCTATTCGCATCAACCCTGCAATACCTTTTACGGTGACGCAAAAAGATCTGGACCTCCGCCTGATTCTCGATGAGCCGCTACTGGCAGGGACCGACTATGAGATCGAAATCGATGGGGTTGAACCCGCCAGCCTTGGCGCCAGCGGAAGTTGGGCTACTAGCTTTAGCACCCCTTCCGAAGGGTTGGCATACCTCAGAGCCGCCGGTGTAGATACAGAACTGGTTCGACTAGTTCTTGATGGTTCGCGCCCGGAGGTGATTTATCGGGCTCCGGGAATAACTAGTTTTGCTCCCGTTGGGGCCGTCTTTGCCGTTCACCGCATCTGGGCGGGCGAGAGCCTGCTCGAGTTGGTGGAACCGAGTTCAGGAGCGGTAGATCGAATGGCCCTCGGTCCTGACGTGATTGTTACTGGACTCGCTAATGCTTCATGGGGCACATCTTTGATTATCAAGTTAGACCGGAAAGTCGAGGGAAAACCGGAAAAAGGCATTTTGGCTCTGGTGGATACCCTCGGCTCTCGGACACCCGAAATTGTTTTGGGGCCAGACGGTGATTCTTTGGGAGTCGGGAAGGTAGCGGTCTCCTCGGTTAGCGGAAACATTATTGTGTGGCTTCGAGATTCAAGCCTGGTTCTCTTTGAACCACTCACCCAGACAGTGATTCCCCTCGGCTCGGCAGCGGAACTGTGGGGATTCAATTCCTCTGGCACCAGCGTAATCTTCGTAGACGCTTTAGGAACTATTGCTCTTGATGTGGCGACCAGAGTAGAAACGCGAATTCCGGTAGGTCAGTTGGAGGGTTATTCGGTTTTCCATCAGCTCACGACGCTCTCGCCGCAGGGGCTAAGTTATCAAAGAGTGCTTTTCCCAAGCGTCGTTGGCGGACCTGATTTTTCCTTGGTCACAGAAGGCGACGCAGAAGGCTTCCACCGGCATCTACTCGGAAGCCTCAGCACACCGGAGAGCGTCGGGGATTTGCAGCTCTCTCCCAATGGCCAGTATTTGGCTGTCGAAATCAATCCGATTGCGACGGCGTTAGGTTATCCGGGCCTCAGTGATGACTTGATTCGGGCCAGCACTGAACTGGTAATTCTGGACCTGGCGCAGGACACTGTCTTGCTGGCCACTCCAGGCTTTTCTTTCGCATGGTGAACTCGAGCTGACCATGTCTCGGGGCGGCTATTGGCCCAGGGTCGTAGAGTGTTAGATTAGCCGGTTACTGCCTCGATCTTCAGCCATAAATCGCACCACGTGCTCGTCCACGATAATGTCTGCCGGCGTCAGCGGCCTTTTCAGATAAAGCCCCTCCAGGCTAGTGAGTCGGCTAAAAGCAACATAGGTCTGACCCGGCGCAAAAGCTCTCGGACCTAAGTCAATAACCGCAGCGTCGAGAGTCTTTCCCTGGGCCTTATGGATGGTGACTGCCCAGGCCAAGCGCAACGGGAACTGCGTAAATTCGGCCACTACATCTTGGGTGAGGGTTTTTGTGGCAGAGGCATACTCGTACCGCACCTTTTCCCAGGTAACAGGCTCCACCAGGACACTTTCGCCCTCAACATCAACCAAAATCGTGTCCGTGATTTTGACCACCGTGCCGAGGGTTCCATTAACAAACCTGGGGCCATCGGTTCCCCCGGTGTCGTTGCGCAAGAACATTACTTTCGCCCCAGGCTTGAGCACGAGTTCATCATCTGCGGGATAAGCCGCCGTCGAGCCGAAATCGCCCTCAATATCAGCATGGGCAATCTTCGCCTTGCCCGGCAGCCCTTCTAAGGCAGCTTTATTGATGCGCGTGACGGACTGGTTGGTCGTTGCCAGGGTAATTAATTCGGGGTCTTCTGGTTCGCGCATACCGTGTTCGTTGAGCATCCGACCCATGTCGGCTTCCATGCGGCCTTCGCGAAGCGCATTCAACACGGAGCGAAATTCAGAATCTGCCTGGCGATGAATGGTGTCAAGCTCATGGATGGTCATTTCGGTTTCTAACCAAACGCGCGCGTCAAAAAACCAGGGGGAGCGATAGTGATCCTGGTAATAAGCTTTCTCCGCCTGGCCCGAGACCACCGGGGCCAACTGGTAGGGATCACCAAACATGACTAACTGCACTCCGCCAAAGGCAGTGTTCCTGCGTCTCTTGGCCTGTCTCAGTCTCTTATCCAGCGCGTCAAGAACGTCGGCTGACACCATGGAAACTTCATCAATGACGAGCGCGTCCAAGTGGGCAAGAACCGCCAAGGACTCTTTGGGGATGAAACCAAGCTCTCTCGAGCCGATGATGCCCAAGGGCAAGCGCAAGAGGGAATGAATAGTTTGGCCACCCACGGCAAGCGCTGCCACCCCTGTGGGGGCGCACACCGCCACCTGTTTGGTGGTGTTTTCCACGAAAGCTTGTAACAGGGTGGTCTTGCCTGTTCCCGCTCTACCGGTGATAAAAACATGATCAACGCTGTTTTCTACTTGGTCGAGCACTTCTGATTGCTGGGAGCTCAGCACAACTTCACCCATCATTGGCTTCCTTTCCCTGCCTGTTTCTCGACCTGGTTGTCACAGTCAACCAACCTAGGATGTCATCTATGTGGCCACTCATTCGCAGGTTTGGGCTTCTCGCCCTCGCGGTGGTCGCTTTATGGTTAGTCAGCGTCCTGATCCTAAATCTGACCCTGTTTTCTGCTGGTGGCCATGTGCTCTCATATCTGCGCGCCATGGAATCGGGTGACTATGGTTTAGCCGCCACCAAAGCCGGTCTTTCCAGGGCGCCACGAGTATTACCCGTGGATACTCAAAAGCTTTCCGACCCACAGATTATCGCCACCAGCTCCCTCGCGTCGGGAAATCTCTTAGTCCAGGCTCAATATGAGCTTGATGGCGCACAATCTGAGACCGTTTTTGTGGTCGAACCAAGCGAATCCGTGCTGTGGTTTTTTGACACCTGGCGTTTCACCAGCACCCCGCTATCAAGTTTGCAGTTTGCGATTATTGGCGATTATCGCTTAAGCGTCAACGGGGTCGAATTGGATGCCCGCGCAATGGGTGTGCCGCCACGGGAAAATGTCCTTGTTCCCGGGGTGTATGAATCGAGCTGGGCGACCCCGTGGGTTGAGGCGGCCAAGCAGCGCAGCGTCATGACCGAAGTGGATTCCAGTACATCTATCCGGTTGCGCCTAGAACCCACGGTTGAACTCGTCGATGTCACCGTTTCGGCGGTGGAAGATTTTCTGCACGACTGTGTTGATCAAGCTATTTTGCAACCCGTCAGTTGTCCCTTTGGTGTGACTATTGATGATCGCGTGATTGGTGAGCCCGTCTGGGCGATTGTCGACTACCCCTCCGTGACCTTGAGCCTCAGTACTGACCGGGCGGCCTGGTCCATGTTTGCTAGCGGCGGTGTTGTAGAGGTGAACGTGCAAGTCCAGTCCCTTTTCGATGGGACGATCACCACCAAAGTAGAAACTTTCGATTTCAATCTTTCAGGGAAGGTCCGAGGCACCACCATTGATGAGCCGGTACTCAACCTCGATTGAGCCTCTGGCTAGCTTTCGCCCGGGCTTGCAGCATTTCGTTATACGCATCGAGTTCTAAGTCACCGACCGCATCAGCGCGCCGATCACGACGTTTACTCGCGCGATCATCACTGCGTGACCATCGCCATGTCAGCAAAATAGCCAGAGCCAGGGTGGGGAACTCCCCCAAACCCCAGGCTATTTCGCCACCATTTTGCTGATCTAGCAGGGGAGTGGCTCCCCAATCACGCCCCATCGCCCCGTACCATTCGGGGACCAGTAGAGCGGTGCCATAAATAAGACTCAAGCCAAAGAAGGCGTGAAAGCCCATGGTCGCCAGCACAATGATCAACCGAAGTGGATACGGCGGATTGTGCGGGCTCGGATCGATTCCCACCAACGATTGAGCAAACAGGTAGCCAGTGGCCACAAAGTGGAAGACCATCCACTGATGACCCAGGTGATCTTTGAGTGCCCATTCAAACAGCGGTGAATAGTAGAAAACAATCAGCGATATGCCAAAAATGGCGGCTGCGACCACCGGATGCCCTAAGACCAACAAATACCGCGAGTGCACCGCAGCCAGAATCCACTCCCTAGGCCCACGCGAGCCATCCTTTCTCGCGATGATCGCCCTCGAAGCTAGTGTCACCGGGGCGCCAAGGACCAAGAGAACCGGTATCGCCATGCTCAGCAGCATGTGAGCGACCATATGAACGCTAAAAAGATAGGTGCCGTATACGGCCAGACCCGAATTGGTGGTGAAGCCCAAAAGCAACAGGCCTGCTACCCACACAATGGTGCGACCCAGTGGCCACGAATCCCCGCGCCTGGCAAGGCGAACATGCCCCCAGATGTAATACACAATGCCGAAGACGACAATGAGCGTCCACAGCAAATCCAGCTCCCACAGCAGCAAAATGTTTGACCAGTGAAATTCTGGTGGCAGCATCTCTCCGGTCAATATTTCCGCCGGGGTGGCCTGGGAAAGCTGCGAAGCGGGCACTTGTGGCACCGGGGTCTGTGTTCGAGCTAGTGCGCTAGCTAACCCAGACGCCACCCCCATGAGCGCAAGTTCAGCGCCGATCACACGCAATGTGACCGCTGAGGTGTTGCGTTTTCCACTAACCAGAGAGCCCAATAACCGCCCGCGATAGGCGGCGCCAAAAAGTCCTAGAACCAGGAGGGTCAGCGTCTTTGCTGCCACCAAGGCTCCATAGGCGGAGAACATGCCCTGAATTTCGCCCACCCGCAGCCAGGCATTAGTAACTCCAGAAATTGCCACAACCAGGAAGCTGACCAAGGCAATCGTGGAGTAGCGCTGGAGCATCGTGTGAAACTGTTCAGGGCTTGGCTTGTTACTCCAGGCGATGATCGCCATCATCGCAAGCCCCCCGATCCAGATGGCGGCAAAAACACTGTGAAGATAAGAAGCGCTCACGGCGGCCTCGTGATTCGCTGTGCCCGAAGCGTGGCCCTGCTCCGCCAAAGGCCACAGCGATGAAACGGCAAGCAACCCAGTGGCAAAGACCCCAGCAAAACTTCGCACCGCTAGGGCCAATACCGTGACAACCGCCGAGAGCCCCACGGTAAGCAACCAGGCGCGACCTACCTCAGTTTCTTGAATGTAGAGCCACAGAACTTCGCCAAAACGTTGGTCAAGACTGACCGGCTCCACATAAATCGCGAGAAACGTCAAAAACCCACTCAGCACAGAGGTGACCGTCGTGACCCCGGCACCGATTGCGGCAACAATCAGGGACTGACTAAACCCACGGTAGGTCGAGCTCACCACCATCGCTGCCACCATCAAGCTTCCAATGCTCAAAGCGGCGCCCAAGTGAACCGCAGCAGTAGCGATGGGTAATCCATAGCGCACGAGGGCACCAGGATCCGCGAGAAGCAGTGGTTGTGCCCCGCCGCCAATAGCCAAACCCGCAAATATCGCGACGCTCAGGCCAGCGAGGATAAGAAAGGTGACACCAGCCACAGCTGAACTAAATCGGGAGGTCACATCAAAAGCTTAGGTGAGGCGCCTCTTTGCAAAGACAGAGGGCTTAAACGGATTAGGGACGACCGTCATGGTCGTCCCTAATCTCGAGTTTGTCAGTGACTACTTGACAGAAGCTTTCAGCTTGCTACCAGCAGAAACCTTGACGCTCTTGGATGCAGCGATCTGGATCGTTGCACCGGTCTGGGGGTTACGTCCCTGACGAGCTGCACGGTGTGTGCGGTCGAAAGATACCCAACCTGGGATGGTGACCTTGTTGCCAGAAGCAACTTCTTTGGACACCACTGCGAAAATAGCGTCAACGACGCCGTTTACTGCTGCCTGGCTGTGACCAGTGTGCTCCGCTACTGCGGCTACAAGTTCTGAGCGATTCATAACTGTGTCCTCCTAGGACTTGGTTGAAGTGTTTCGGCTCGGCTCAAAATCACTTCCGAGCCAATAAAAAACTACCAGCTGGACTTGGTAATCCCCGGTAATTCGCCTCGGTGTGCCATTTCGCGGAAACGGACACGAGAAACACCATATTTGCTCAGGAAACCACGAGGGCGGCCATCGATTGAGTCACGGCCACGAACGCGCACCGGTGAAGCGTTGCGGGGGAGCTTCTGAAGTCCCAAGCGTGCTGCATCGCGCGATTCATCACTGCCATTGGGGTCAACCAAGGCCTTTTTGAGTGCCAGGCGCTTTTCGGCATACCTTTCGACAATTACTTTGCGCTGTTCATTGCGCGCAATCTTGCTTTTCTTTGCCATGCTTTAGCGCTCCTCGCGGAATTCAACGTGCTTACGAACTACGGGGTCGTATTTCATCAAGACCAAGCGATCAGGGTCATTACGACGGTTCTTACGGGTTACATAGGTGTATCCCGTGCCTGCGGTGGAGCGCATCTTGATGATGGGCCTCACGTCCTGTGCTTTTGCCATTAGATTTTCTCCCCACGAGCAAGCAGCTCGCTCACGACTGATTCAATACCGCGAGCATCAATAGTCTTGATGCCTTTGACAGAGAGAGTCAGTGTTACGTTGCGCCTCAAGGAGGGCACGTAATAGGTCTTCTTCTGGATGTTGGGATCGAACCGACGCTTTGTGCGACGGTGCGAGTGTGAAATGGCGTGTCCGAAACCGGGTGTGGCTCCGGTCACTTGGCAGACTGCTGCCATGTTTCCTCCTGTTATGGCTACCGTAGGACTATTGCCCTACCCAAGGTCACTTGTCGGCGCGCAAACACTTTTGTTCTTCCAGAGGAAGTGACGCTGGTGTGCGCACAGAGAAAAGCGGAAAACCGCTCAACCAAAGGTCCACCTTACGCGCTTGTGGGCTCCTGGGCAACCCCTGTTTGGCATGTGGGACACAGACCAAAAATATCTACAATGTGTTGCGGTTTGGCATAACCGTGCTGTGCGGCCACAGACTGCGCCCAGGCTTCCACCGCGCTGGCTTCAATTTCGCTGGTATGCCCGCACTGGCGGCAAATTAGGTGATGGTGGTGCCCGGGCGAACAGGCTCGATACAGGTTCTCGCCTTCGAGTGAGAGCGAATCAGCGTCACCATTTTGGGACAGCGAATTCAGGCTGCGATAGACCGTGGCCAAACCAATACCGGAGCCTGAATCGCGCAAAGTTTGGTGCAACTGCTGAGCACTCACAAAACCGGGGGCGGCCTCCAGCGCTTGCCATACTTCTTCGCGTTGTTTGGTGTTGCGTTTCACGTGTTTATCCCTCGCCGTCGTGATGGTGGTCGGATTCGTAGGCGTCATCGATGGCGCCTGAGGCATCGACATTTTCAGGGTGCAAACGGCCTAAGCCATACGCGGTCGCAAGATTTTCCGGGGTAAGGACTTCCCCGGGTGCCCCACTGGCCACCACGTATCCGCTGACCAGAATCACGTGATCGGCCGCCCTGGCTTCTTCTAAGTCGTGGGTGGTGAAGACCACCGAGCAGCCTTGAGCTGGTTCATCGTGAATGATGTCGTCAATAGTTTGTGCTGAATGAATATCCAGGCCAGTCAGAGGCTCATCCATGAGCAACACCGTGTGGTCTTGAGCCAATGCTTGGGCAACAAACACTCGCTGGCGCTGACCACCGGAGAGTCTAAATACTTGCCGATCAGCGAGATTATCAATGGAGAGCAACTCCATGGCCTCTTTCACGCTGGCGCGATCCTTCGCGCTGGGGCGTCGCAGTAAACCTAAGCCTGGATAGCGCCCCATCAAGACCACTTCGCGAACCGTCATGGGGATACCGGGGTGGACGTTCATATGCTGCAACACATACGCGACACTGGTTCGAGCGGCTTTGGGAGTTTTCCCCAAAATACTGAGAGTTCCTGACTCGGTTTCCAAAAGGCCCGTCAGTGCATGAAGCAGGGTTGATTTCCCACTGCCATTGGGACCAATGATTGCCGTTATTTTTGCCGCCGGGATGGTGAAATCTGATGCCGAAAGAGCCGTAACGCCATCGCGGACCACCACCACACCCGCACCCTCCACCACGTTGGTCATGAGGCCACCTTTGGTTTGAGGCTCTGAATCAGCTGTTGGGTGCTCAGCACAAGGAAGAACAACACAATCGGAACCAGTGCCATCGTGGCAGAGGCCGCAGTGCCCAGGTAATAACTCAGGGTCAAACCCGCCCATACCGAGAACACACCCACGATGGCGGCAATGACCATCATGCGGGTGATGGTGCGAGAGAGCAGACTTGCTGTGGCTGGAGGGCCCACCAGTAATCCAAAAACCAACAGGGTTCCCACCGATTGGTAGCTGCCGATCACCGCTAAAGCAATCAGCACGAGCAAAGCTGCGTGAGCCAACCCCGGTCGCATCCCCAGCAATTCAGCCTTGTCCCGATTGAGGCTGAGCGCCACCAAAGGCCGATACAACACCACGGAGATTACTAACACCACAGCCAGAACAGCGAGTTGGGAAAAAATGTCTGGCCAGCTCACACCCAGAGCATCACCAAAAAGAATGCTGGTTAAACTCCCGGCATAAGAGTCAAGTTGGGAAATAATCACCACACCTAAGGCGAGCATTCCCACAAACAGCAGCCCAATGGAGGTGTCCTCGCCAAGAATTGTTTTGCGCTGCACCAGTTCTATAGCGGCAACCATCACTGCCGCTGCAACAGCAGCACCAATCAGGGGGTTGATATCGAGCACCACGGCTGCCGCGACACCGGGAATCACGCCGTGGACAAAAGCATCCCCAAAAAAGCTCATCCCCCGCAAAACCAGCCAGGTCCCCACGGTGGAGGCCATCAGTGCGGCAAGAATGCCCCCTAAAAGAGCTCGCTGTTGAAAAGCCAGCTCAAAGGGGGCACTCCACCATTCCATGATCGTTAGTCTTCCAGGTTTTAGCCAACCAAACCTTGAGCGATCATCGTGGCATTGGTTCGCATCATCTCTTCGTATGTTTGGGCACCCGAGTCAGGGCCACCGAGGCCTCCCACATAGAGCTGGATGACGCTAACTTCCTGATTCAACTCGCTAGCAAGGACATCTAAGAGTTCGCTACTGGTTGCGGTATCACCAAAGATTGCGACAACGCCTTCTTTCTCCATCGTGGCAACCAGATCAGCAAGCTCTTGAGAGTTGGTTTCACCCAAAGTGGAACCACCGGGGATCACAACACCCACAATGCGGAAGTCGTAGCGAGTAGCAAAGTAACCAAGAGCATCATGGTCGGTGACCAAAATACGATCTAGTTCAGGAATCTCATCAAGGGTTTTGATGACATCTAGTTCCGTGGCACGAATGTCGGCGGCAACACTCTGACCACACGTGTCGTAGGCCTCGCCACCGGTGAGGGCGAGTTCGGCCCCAATGAGTTGCGCAGCACTCGCCATGCGTTCCATATCAAACCAGAAATGAGGATCAAAGTCGCCGTGGGCGTGCCCATCCTCTTCAGCGGCAGGCTCTTCTGCGGCGTGTTCGTCCTCAGAGTGTTCGTCCTCAGCATGCTCGTCTACGTTCCCCAGAGGAAGCGGGTCCAGAAGCGAGGCGATCTCCATCACGGCTCCGCCATCGGCTTCAATGTTTTCAATAGCATCCATCATGCCCTCTTCAAGACCCAGGCCATTAGCCACAATCAAATCGGCCCGAGCCATCTCAGCCACCTGAGCTGACGATGCCTGAAAATCATGCGGATCTGCCCCAAGCGGCATCATCACCGTGACACTGGAATCATCGCCCACCGCACAGGTAGCAATGTCACTGACTACACTTCCCAAAATGGTCGTGGTCACCACGACGCTTGGCCCAGAGTCTGCCTGGACAATCTCGTCACTAGCTGCAGTACAGCCGGCGACAGCCAGCATCCCAACGAGGGACACCGTGGCCCCCAGCAAGCGTTCGTTTCTCTTTATTTTCATACCGCCGAGTGTAACCCTTATTGATAATGATTGTCAAAATCAATCAAGGAGCAGGGCGGGTTCCTCCATGACACTGGCCACATCGGCAACAAAACGAGATGCGACATCGCCATCGACCACGCGGTGATCGAAACTGGCCGCCACCGTAGTCACCATGCGCGAGCGAACTTCTCCCTCAACAATCCAAGGCTTGGGCTTAATGGTGCCAAGCGCCACGATGGTGACCTCGCCAGGATTCAAAATAGGCGTTCCCGTGTCAACGCCAAACGAGCCCAGGTTGGTAATGGTGATGGTGCCACCGGACATCTCCTCCGGGGTGGTTTTACCATCGCGCGCGGTCGCCGTCAGTTTTTCCAAAGCTGCCGCCAAATCGCGCAAACTCAGAGTGTGTGCGTCTTTGACGTTAGGCACAATCAAGCCTCTCGGTGTCGCAGCGGCCACACCCAGGTTCACGTAGTGATGAACCAGAATTTCTTCATCCGTCCAGGTGGAGTTCACGGTCGGATTCCTCTGCACCGCCCAACCCAGGTTGGTGATCGTGATGGTGCCACCAGACATCTCTTCCGGGGTGGTTTTGCCATCGCGTGCAGTCATGGTTAGTTTTTCCAAAGCGGCGGCCAAATCGCGCAAACTCAGAGTGTGTGCCTCCTTTACGTTTGGCACAATCAAACCTCTCGGCGTAGCAGCCGCCACACCCAGGTTCACATAACGATGAACCAGAATCTCTTCATCCGTCCACGTCGAGTTCACAGTGGGATTTCTCTGTACCGCCCAGATCATGGCTTTAACCATCACCAAAAGTGGGGAAATTTTGATGCCAGCAAAATCTGGTGAGGCTTTCAAGCGTTTGACGAATTCCATCGTCCTAGTGGCATCAACATCGACAAAGACGGACACGTGGGGGGCGGAGAACATGCTCTTGACCATCGCTTGAGCGATAGCTTTGCGGACCCCTTTAACCGGGATCCGGTCCTCCCGGTTTTCCGGCCAGGCAGGGGTCTCAATGTTCTTGAACACGGTGGCTTGTTCAGCGTGGCCCATCACGTCCCCACGGAGGACTTCACCGGCAGCTCCCGTGGGGGGAACTTGGGTTAGATCAACACCTAAGTCTTTAGCAAGCTTGCGAATAGGGGGCTTGGCAATAACGGGTAGGGCCTGGGTAACAGGTAAATCGGAGGTCGGAGCAGCAGCGGGCTCCGTGTCGGGCACGGGTCGCCCATGGCGACGGCGACGGCTTGTCGGCTCATTTGACCCAGCACCATAACCAACCAGGTTTTTGACTTCAGGAGTCTCCGCATCCTTGGTGACCGTGCTCGAAGTATCGGCAATCGCCTCGCTAACCCCGGTATCCGGCGTCACCGGCTCCAGGCCGCCCTCGCCTTGGACTGAAAAGATAGGGGAGCCGACCTGAACCGTGTCGCCCTCCGCCACAAGAAGTTCCCGCACAATCCCGCTAAAAGGGGATGGCAGCTCCACTAACGATTTCGCTGTCTCGATTTCGACTACGACCTGGTTTACGGCGACCAGGTCACCAGGCTTTACCCGCCACGACACAATTTCGGCTTCGGTTAAGCCTTCGCCCACATCGGGCAGGGGGAAAGTGAAGTCCGCCATGATTACTCCTTCTCCCCAGCCATCAGTAAGCCAAGCTTCTGTCGACTGCGTCCAATATGCGATCAGTATCGGGCAAAAACACCGTCTCTAAGCCGGCGGGGGGGAAAGGTGTGTTAAATCCACTCACCCGCAAGACCGGTGCCTGCATGACATAAAAGGCTTTTTCGGCCAGGGCTGCCGCTACTTCGCTGCCCAGGCTGACATTGCCCGGTGCTTCCTGCACCACCACAGCCCGGGTTGTGCGCCGAACAGATTCAAGGACGGTATCCATATCGAGCGGTGAGAGCGAGCGAAGGTCAACAATCTCGATGCTGATTCCCTCACCCTCGGCAATTTCTGCCGCTTGATGCATCATGCTCACTGCGGCACCGTGGCCGATCAGGGTCACATCCGTGCCCGAGCGAGCAATACGCGCCTGAGTCATCGTTGCCCCCGCTTGTTCATCATCTACGGGGCCTTTGTGCCAATAACGGCTCTTCGGCTCAAGGAAAATGACCGGATCGGAGGATGAGATCGCGTCTTGAATCATCCAATAGGCATCATGAGGGGTAGCCGGCGAAATTACCCGCAAACCAGCGGTGTGAGCAAAATACGCTTCCGGACTTTCCTGGTGGTGCTCAATAGCACCGATGTGGCCCCCGTAAGGAATTCGAATCACAACGGGGAAAGACTGCGTTCCCGAGTGCCTCGAGGTGAGTTTTGCGAGCTGAGTCACAATTTGGTCAAAAGCGGGATAAACAAAACCATCAAATTGAATTTCACACACTGGCTTATAACCGCGCATCGCTAACCCAATCGCAGTACCCACAATGCCCGCTTCGGCCAGTGGGGTATCCAATACACGACTAGGCCCAAACTGCTCTTGCAGGCCTTCTGTCACCCGAAAAACGCCACCGAGCTGAGCAATGTCCTCGCCCATCAGCATCACAGCATCGTCGGCGAGCATGGCCGCACGCAAACCTGCGTTGATGGCCTTGGCCATGGGGAGTTCCATCACGATGAACCCTCCTCAAATGAGGCCAAATATTCTTCCAACCATTTCGCTTCCGCCTTAATACCTGCGTGCTCATCGTTATATACGTGGGCAAATATGTCAGAAACTGGCGGTGCCTCTAGCGCCATCGTCCGCTTGCGAATATCGGCAGCGTAATCCTCGCCCTCGGCATCAACGGCGTCGAAGAAGCTCTGCTCTACGCCCAAACCCTTCAAATATGTGCGGAAGCGATCTATCGGGTCGTGCGCTTGCCAAAAAGCCAATTCATCTTCATCGCGATACTTGGAGGGGTCGTCGCTGGTGGTGTGGGCGCCGATTCGATAAGTGAGCGCTTCAATAAAGTGCGGCCCTTCACCGGAACGAGCGGCATCCATACTCAAACGGGTTGCGGCATAACTCATTAAAACGTCGTTGCCATCGATTTGAATACTGGGCATACCAAAACCAGCTGCGCGCTCAAATAAGGGCGTTCTCGACTGAACTCTCACGGGCACAGAAATAGCCCAGTGGTTGTTTTGTAGGAAGAACACCTGCGGGGTTTGATAACTCTGGGCGAAGA
>LIAY01000014.1 GCA_001438965.1 Microbacteriaceae bacterium BACL25 MAG-120322-bin65
CCCCGCCGTTATTGAAATCCCCCGTGGTAGCCGAAACAAGTATGAGGTCGATCACAAAACAGGTCGCGTGTTCTTAGACCGTGTGCTCTACACGTCTTTTAGCTACCCCACCGATTACGGGTATTTCGAGGACACGTTGGGCCTCGATGGCGACCCGGTGGACCTTCTCCTGCTCGCGCAGTACCCCCTCTTTCCCGGTGTTGGCGTATCCGTTCGCATCGTCGGAGTATTCAATATGACCGATGACGGTGGAAGTGATGCGAAAGTAGTCGGTGTGCCCTCTGGTGACCCACGATGGGATCACATTCAGGACGTAGACGACATTCCCGAATACACCCGCAAAGAAATAGAGCACTTCTTTGAGCACTACAAAGATTTAGAGCCTGGCAAATGGGTTAAAACGGAAGGCTGGGGCTCGGCCAAAGAAGCCGAAGCCATTGTCGAAGCTGGCGTGAAAGCGTTTCCTGGTCACTAAAGCCCCAACCCTTTAGCCCAACCGGATTCCTCGGTTGATGAAGAACGGGTAAGGATCTTGGGCGACCATGTTTTTTCTAGTCTCTAAGTGCAAGTGACACCCGGTGGAACCGCCGGTTGAGCCAACGCGCCCAATGAGCTGACCGGTAACAACGGTTTGGCCCAGGTTCACATAGAGCGAACCGTTTTGTAAGTGGGCATAACCCGTGGTGTAGCCATCATCGTGGGTCAGGCGAATAAAGTTCCCCGATGTCCCCAGCCAGCCGGAGTAGCTCACACGTCCGGCGTTGGCGGCATAGACAGGGTTTCCACACCCCGTTGCTAAGTCAATTCCCGCGTGCAGCCGGGCAAAACCATAAATGGGGTGGACACGCATCCCGTAACTGCTCGAAATATAACCGCCTGTGGGCCTTGCCCAACCCGAGGAGCTAATTTGGCCAGGGTCAATCATGCCGGCAATGGCGGCTTGAGCTCTGGCAACAACCCCTTTTTGGTAGTCGACCTCTGTCGCTTCGCGCTGCTCAATGAGGACTTCTAGCTGTGCTTCGAGTCGGGCACTATTCTCAAATTGGGCTTCGACCGCAGAATAGGCGGCCATCGCTGCTTGGTTAGCTGCCTCATACGCAGCTTCAGCCACGACCTGGAGTTCTTCCCGGATATCGCGGGCCACCTCGGCCTGATCACTAAGTGACTGGGCCGCGTTTTGATCAGCCAGCGCCCGAGCGTAAATGCCATCGGTTTGCTCCGCGATTTTCGAGGCATACCCGATCCGACTGAGCAGCTCCGTGGCATCCTCACCGCTAACAAAAAGTGTGGCAGTCAAGTCAGCGCCGCCAACCCGGGCCAGTTCAGCCACAAACTGTCCTGCTTTCATCCGGGACTCTTCAGCTAACCCCGCCGCCTCATCTGCTTGGGTCTGAAGAAGCTCCTGTCGATAGGTGGCATCATCGAGTTCAGCCAGCGCCTCATAATAGATTTCACCCAATCTGGCGGCTTCCATTTCCGCTTCTGCAGCAGCCACTTCCAGCTTTGCCAGCAGGGCCGTAATCTCTTTCACCTTTGCTTGGGCAGAGGCAACATCTTTGCGGGCTTCTTTGACTTCTTCCCATGTCGGGTACTCGTCTGCATAGGCAGGAGAGGTCGAAGGAAGGCCCACGGTCATCAACAAGACCAGGGCAACAAAGGCAGCGGCAACAATCAAGGGCACGCGTGGATTAGACAATCTCACAAAAAACAACGATAACTACAGCCGTATCATTTGCTGTGCTGGCGCGCGGGCGGGCACTAAGGCACCAGCCGTTTGCATTAGGGGCTAAGGCTCTCTAGACTCAGTCCCTGTTGCTATGCTTTGTCAGAGTTCAAGGCCCCATCGTTTAGCGGCCTAGGACGCCGCCCTTTCACGGCGGTAGCACGGGTTCGAATCCCGTTGGGGTCACTATAATTTAATACGCAAGGCCCTGTAGCGCAGTTGGTTAGCGTGCCGCCCTGTCACGGCGGAGGTCGCGGGTTCAAGTCCCGTCAGGGTCGCGGAGATCAGAGCCTCTCGAAAGAGAGGCTCTTTGGTCGCCATGGCTCTGTAGCTCAGTTGGTAGAGCGTTCGACTGAAAATCGAAAGGTCACGGGATCGACGCCCGTCGGAGCCACCATTAGTAGTTTTTCTCGCTAGCTCATCCGAGCGAGCATTCGACGCATCGAAATCAGTACCCCGCCGAGAACCGCGGGGATCCCTCCGCCGGGGTGCACAGACGAACCCACGCGCCACAGCCACGGAGTTCTCACACTGTTATAAGCCGGGCTGTGGAAAGGTCCACTTCGCCACCAGGGAGCTGGTTCGCCATAGAGCGCTCCGCCCACGGCACCAAAACTGGCAAAGTATTCAGGGTCCAAAATCTTGTGCTGGCTCATCATCTCGGTAATGGGTTGCTCTAAGCCCAAAAGATCAGAAAACCGCTCCGACTCTGCCACGACAAAAGGATCGGTGATCTCAGCGGAGGCGCCATTGGGTGGCGCAGTGAGCAATAGTGCTGCCACCGGTTTTTTATTGGGATAAATCTCACCTGCGCGGTAGTAGTTCAAAAACGCCATGGTCTCATCCGGCATGATGCGCTTACCCAGTGCGCCAAAGAGTGCCCCAGGGTCACGGGGCATCATCACCGAGTGGGTCACGACTTCAGAGGGGAGCTCCCGATCTAGCACCCCAAAAATGGCGATACCCGAACAGGAAAGCCGGGCCGGAGGTTTTCTGGCAGGGCGTCCCATCAAGGATTCAAGAATCCCACCATCAAGCGCACTGACCACATAATCGCCTCGATACGTGGCGCGTGCCGTGGTGACTTCGCGCGGTTTCACTGAGATAACCGGTTCGCTGGTGTGAATCTCCACACCGGCATGAATGGCTAACTTCTCTAGTCCCGCAGCTATCTCGTATACGCCGCCACGAGGCACCCAGACGCCGTCAGTAGCCATAACCGCAGCCATGCTGGCGTAGAGGGCCAAAGTCTGCTCAGGGGCCACACCGGCGTTGAGAGTGTGGATGGCGATAACGTCTTTGAGGTCTTGTGGCATCCAATCCAGACCGTCCAAAAACGCGGCGGTGGTGAGCCTTGTCCCATAGCGGGAGAGCAACCTGCCAAGCGCTGGCAGGATTCCCTTATCCCACGGGTCGGCCGTGAGCAGATGGGTGATAGCGGGCCCTAATGTTCCGTGTTCTGCCTCAAAACGCTGCCAGGGCTCATACCAAGGGTGGCCTAGCTCAACCGGCAGGTTGGCTTGTTGGCCACGAAAGTAATAACGCCCGACTTCGGGCAGACGCTCTAGAGTTACCCCCGCGATCTCGGCGGCGCCTTCGCCACCAGAACCTAAGGCGTCATAGGTGGCTAAGACTTTCTGCCACACGTGCGGGAAAGTCACCAACGAAGGTCCCGTGTCGATGCGTTGGCCATCTAGTTCTATCCGACGGCTTTTGCCACCCACCCAGTCTTGGCCCTCAAGCAGAGTCACTTCGTGGCCTTGCCTTGCGAGTAAAGCGGAGGCGGCAAGCCCACCCAGGCCCGCCCCAATCACCACAACTTTGGAGGTCATCGGATTAGAACGAATCCAAGGTCAAACTCACAACCAACTGAACCCCCGCCACAGCACCGGCAACATAGGGAAAACTCACCGAGTAGCTATAGAGCTTGCGTGCTTGATCACCGGTTGGCTTACGCCACAAGGCAATAACAAGCCAGCCCGCCAGGAGTGCGTTAACTATCGCAACCGGCCAATTAACAAAGGCAAACCAGACCGTGGCAATAATCCAGAATGCCGCCGACCACATCAGGGAACCGCGAATACCGAAAGCAACAGCGGTGGTGCGGATACCAGCGTCACGATCTTCGTCGATGTCTTGAATGGCGTCATAGACATGTTTAGCCATCGACCAGGCCATCAAACCAATTGCTGCGGACCAGACCGGGGCAACCCCCAAGGCGAAGGGAACAAAGACTAGGGGAAACGCGTAGTCAGTATTGGAAAGCGAATCCAGTATCGGTCTGCCCTTGAAACGCAGTGGCGTGGCCGAATATTGCCAGAAAGAAAAGGCGTAGGCGACCATCCAGGCAACCGCAGGCCAGGGCAACGTAATCGCGAAATAAATCAGGAAGGGGATGTTGGTAGCCACGACGCCCCAGGCAATCATGCGTGTTTCCGAGGGCTTTATCTTGGCCCCGCCATATCCGCCCTTGCGGTCATTATCCGCATCGGTGTCCTGGTCATAAATATCGTTGATGCCATAAATCAGCAAGTTGAAGGGGAAGGACACCCACAACAAAATGGGCACAATCGACCAGGTCCATAGTTCCCCCGCCAGCCACATGCCAATGACAGTGGTGCCAATGGTGTTAACCCAGAGCACAGGCCTGGAGATTTCAATTAAGCGCCGAATCACGAGCCCACTCTATCGGCGAGAGTTGAGAGAAAGCCCTAGCCTTTGGGCTTGAGCGGCCCTCGATGCAACTTATATTGGGCTGCCTGCGCAACGGGCTTTAGTTGAATGAGATCTAAATTGACGTGGGGTGGGCAACCCAGGGCGTAGGCAATCACGTCGGCAATGTCATCGGCCACCAGTGGTGACTCAACGCCCTCATATAGAGCATCCGCTCGTGCCTGGTCACCATCAAATCGATTGAGAGCGAACTCTTCCGTGTGGACCATCCCGGGAGCGATTTCGATAATCCGAATGGGTTCGCCCACCAGCTCGAGTCGGAGCGCCCCCACCATCGCGTGGACGGCCGCCTTGGCGGCGTTATAGCCCCCACCGCCTTCGTAACTAAGGAAAGCTGCGGTGGAAGATATAGCGACAATGTCAGCCACCCCGTGAGCCCGTGCACCCTGGCGCAGCAGAGGCAATAGCGCACGAATCATCCGCTGTGTACCTAAAACATTGAGATTAAACATCTCCGCCCAGTCATCGGGATCTGCCGTGGCGACCGGGTCAACACCAATGGCCCCGCCAGCGCTATTGACCAACACGTCGAGAGAACCAAGGCCCTCCAGGTGCAAACGAACGCGGTCAACATCAGCTTCACTCGTTAGATCACAGACCACCATCGAGCAGCCGGTTTCTTCCACTAAGCCCTCTAGTCGGTCCTCACGTCTGGCTAGGGCAATAACGTCATACCCTTTGTGCACTAAGGCTCGAACTGTGGCTGCACCAATGCCAGAGCTTGCCCCCGTTACCAGCGCTCGACGCGCGCCGGAGGAAACAGCTGGGCTAGTGCCCATGAGGGTCTGCGCCAATCGAACCGGAAGAGAGGTGCCACTGAACAATCTCCCGTTGATCGATAACACCCAGACTCCAGAAGGGGTCCCTGTCCAAGTGTGCCTCTATCGAAGCGGCAGATTCAGCCTCAAAAAGTAACAGGGCAGAATCACCTGACCCACCCTCGGTTCGGCCACTAGCAATCAGGCCTCCCCCCTCTAGCAAGGAAACAATGAAGTCGCGATGTGCAGGACGGTGCTCGGCAATCACCTCAGGCTGATCTGCGTAACGATAGATAACCGCAAAAAGGGCCATAGTCAGTCGGCTCTAAATTGCCTTGACGGCGCTGAGCACCTTGGAGAGTGTTTCCTTCGCGTCACCAAAGAGCAGCGTCGTGTTGGGCTCATAGAGCAACTCATTTTCGATCCCAGCAAAACCGGGTCGCATCGAGCGCTTTAGGAACACAACCTGCTTGGCATCCCCAGCGTCGAGAATGGGCATGCCATAAATAGGCGAACCTGGCGTCGTCTTGGCCGCCGGGTTCACCACGTCGTTTGCACCGACAACGAGACACACGTCAGCAGTCTTGAACTGAGGGTTGACCTCGTCCATTTCCTGCAACACCTCGTAGGGAACATTCGCTTCAGCCAACAAAACGTTCATGTGGCCAGGCATACGACCGGCAACCGGGTGAATACCAAAGACAACCTCAATGCCCTTTTCTTCCAAAGCCTTAGCCAGCTCATACATAGTGTGTTGAGCCTGAGCAACGGCGAGGCCATAACCAGGAACCACGACCACTTTCTGGGCGTAACCGAGCAAGATGGCGACATCTTCTGCCGTGCCGGACTTGACGGGCCGGTCGGATATCTCTGTCGAACCGGCGGTCGAGCCACCCTTGAAAGCGCCAAAGATAATGTTGTTGACACTGCGCCCCATGGCCTTCGCCATGGCCCTTGTGAGAATAGTTCCCGAAGCACCCACGAGCGTTCCTGCCACCAAGAGCAAGGTGTTGTTGAGCACCAATCCAGAGGCTGCCACGGCGAGACCGGTCATGGCGTTGAGCAAAGAAATCACGATGGGGACGTCAGCGCCACCAACGGGCAGCACGAGCAACAAGCCCATGGCCAGACCCACGACCAGGAGCAATGTTGCGATCAAGAGGTCGCCGTCGAGGACCACGAGCACAGCGCCCGCTAGAGTCAACGCCGCCAGAATCACCATCACGTAACGCTGCCCGGCGAAGATCACCGGACGGGTCGTCATCATCTCTTGCAACTTGGCAAAAGTAATGACTGAACCCGCGAACGAGACGCTACCGATGAAAATCGTGAACGCAACAGCGATGAGGAACCCAGGGGTGTTCGCGGCACGCAACTCAAGCAACGCCACGATGGCCGCAGCGCCACCACCGACGCCGTTGAACAAAGCAACCAACTGAGGCATCTGGGTCATCTTGACCATGCGAGAAGCGGGAACCGAAATAATCGATCCCACACCAATCACGAGCAAAATCCAACCGACGTTGTGTAATTCTTCCGCGAGGAAAACGGTCACGATTCCTACGAGCGCGCCCAGAGCACCCAGCAGGTTGCCTCGACGTGCGGACTTGGGGGAGGAGAGTCCCTTGAGCGCCATGATGAACATCACCGCGGCGAAAAGATAGAGAAGTGCTTCGACTTCTACCGTAATCAGGCTCATTTCTTAGCTCCTTCCGAAGGCTTCTTGGCACCGGAGAACATTTCGAGCATCCGGTCCGTAACGACGAAACCGCCAACCAGGTTGACGGTGGCCATCAGCACGGCCAGGAGGGCAAGAATCAGCAAGCCGGCAGTTTCTGCATGGCCGGCAACGATGATGGCACCAACCAAAATGATGCCGTGGATGGCGTTAGCCCCCGACATCAACGGTGTGTGGAGAGTGCTCGATACTTTTGCGACAACTTCGAACCCGACAAAGACTGCCAGGACGAAAAACGTCAAGATATTGATGGACTCCATTACTTTGTCCCCTTCTTGGCAGCTTTGGACTGGGAGATGGCTTCGGCTGTGGGCTCGTGGCGAATTTCACCCGCATGGGTCAAACAAGCACCAGCGACCACTTCGTCCTCAAAGTCAGGCTTGACTGCTTTCGCATCCGTCATTAGACCCAACAGATTGGACACATTCTTGGCATAGAGCCTGGAGGCGTCATAAGCCATGGTCGAGGGAACATCTTTCATTCCCACCAGGGTGATGGCGCCACCTGATTTGCCAACGGGGACAGACACATCAACACCAGGCTTGGAGCCTTCGACGTTTCCGCCGCTCTCGGCAGCCAGGTCGATAATGACCGATCCTGGTTTCATGTCTTTCATCATCGCGGCGGTAATCAAGCGAGGCGCAGGGCGACCAGGGATGGCCGCAGTGGTGATGATGACGTCAGCTGCACTGACAAAGGGAGTAAGCAATTCTTGCTGGCGCTTCACACGGTCTGCGCCCAATTCTTTGGCGTAACCTCCGGCACCATCAGCTGCAGCGTCAAGCTCTAACTCGATAAACGTTCCACCCATGGACCGAACCTCATCCCCAGAGGCTGAACGAACATCGTAAGCATTGACTTTGGCTCCGAGGCGCTTGGCGGTGGCGATGGCTTGCAAGCCTGCGACACCGGCACCCAAAACCAACACTGTTGCGGGCGGAACCGTGCCGGCAGCGGTCATATATAAGGGGAAGAACCGTGGCAAACGCATGCCTGCTTCTAACACACAGCGGTATCCCGCAACCAGCGCCTGAGATGTCAAAGCATCCATCGACTGTGCGCGAGAAATTCTAGGAACGAGCTCGAGCGCGAAACTGGTTACACCCTGATCACGTAAAGCAATGACCGCAGCTGTTTCAGAAGCCGGCGAGCCAAGGCCAACGGTAATCGTGCCCTTTTTCAGTTTCTTGATCGTGGCAGGTGCCAGTGGTCGCACGTGGGTGAGAACATCAAGCTTTGCCACATCAACACTCGGTGCAACCGTGGCGCCTGCTGACTTGTAGTCATCATCGGCGTAACCCGCCGCAACGCCAGCACCCTTTTGAACAGTCACTTTCAACCCGGAAGCAATGAGCTGCTTCACCGATTCGGGTGTGGCTGCCACCCTTTTTTCGCCAGAAATTGGCTCTTTAAGAACTCCGACAATCATTGATTCACCCTCGACTATTAACGGACATCCCTTGAGACCCCTGCTCAAGGACGAGCAATGATTACCGTAGCAGATGTGCCTCTGGCCCTCGCGAAGCTAGGCGGTATCAAGCGCCGTTTTCCTGCGCGACTGGATGACCAAGTGTGACGGCCTAGGCCCTGAGGGGAAGGCGAGGGAAAAATCTACCCGTTACCCTCGCATACGCCCCATAGGTGCTATATCGCTGGGCCAGGAGTTTCTCCTCAAAGTGGGCTTTGGTCACCAAGACCACAGAGAGAGCTGCCGCCGCAAACAGGTGCCCCAGTGATGCTCCCGCTAGCAAAAGACCACAAGCGGTTATCAGTACCCCGGTGTAGATCGGGTGACGAGCAAATCGATAGAGGCCATCGGTCACAAGCTCGCCGTCACTTTTAGGAATCGGCAACGGGGTCAAACTACGTCCCAAACCGAACCCGGCGATTGCGACCAGGGAAATGCCAGTGATGACCAGAACACCACCAAGGACCCAAGTCAGAACACCTGTAGCCCACAGGCTCCCGGTCGGTAGCAGCACAAGGAGTAGTAGTAACCCAAATTGTGCGACCACTAACGCCCAGGCCATCGAAGGTTTCAGGACAGGCCTCTCTCGTATTCGCGCGCTTGGCTCTGTCGCTGCTCTTCCTGACCAAGGGCAATTGGTGCTCTCACATTCGCCGCAGAGAGACCAAATCCTGCCACCAGTGCCCCGACATGGGGTCGAATCCTGGGGAAGAGGCGGTACTGGATGTAGTCAGTAATGGCTTCAGCCCGGTGAACGCTCAACCGCCCATTCATCAAATACCAATCGCGATGCTTTTCAATCAAAGTAAAACCGTGTAAGTCGCGAAGCCACCGCAGTAACTGTTTGTTGGCGCCCTCATCCATGGCATCAATCGCATTCGTGAACGCTTCCCACACCACGAGCTCAGCATGGGCCCAGGCGGCATCAACCAGGGCACTTTGGTGCTGATTCATCAGCTCGGCGGCTTCGTGTGGAGGAAGCTTTGTTGCCGGTCTGAGGTGATCCGCCACCGCGGCGACCATGGTGTGAACGCGGTCGGTCAGCAACTGGCGCTGCGAGTCAGTGGAGCGCACATAATCAATAGAGCGCGCTGTGGAACCAAAGTCGGCAACATTTTGGGCGAGCCGGCGAAGGCCTGAGCGGTTGAACGCTAAATCACTGACCTGTTCCGCTAGATAGCCCGCCATCGCGCCAATATCAGCTCCGGCGAACTGCTTGGCGTAGTCGCCCAATAGTCGCTTAGCCACCAGCTGCAGTAGCACTGTGTTATCGCCTTCAAACGTCGCATAGACATCAAGATCCGCATGCAGGGTCGCCAAACGATTTTCTGCCAAGAACCCTTGGCCGCCGCAGGCTTCTCTCGCGCCTTGAGCGATGTCCAAGGCGCTCCACGTCGCATAGGGCTTGAGGGCCGCGGCTAAGGTTTCCAGATCCTGCCTGGCCTCTTCGGTGTCGCTTTCGCCACTAAAGACATCATGAAAAAGCCCCAATAATTCATTTTGGGCAAAGCTCATCGCATAGGTGTTAGCCAAGCGAGGCAGCAAGCGCCGCTGATGCGTCTGGTAGTCGAGCAGGACCTGTTCGTCTTGGGTTCCCGGCACCGGAAATTGTCGACGCTCGAGGGAGTATCTCAGAGCAATGGTCGAGGCCAGTTGAGACGCTACGACGGATGCCCCCACAAGAGATACCCGACCTTGAACGAGGGTGCCCAAAATGGTGAAGAAACGACGGCCACGGCTTTCAATGGGGGAGGAATACACGCCATCTTCATCCACATGGCCATAACGGTTAAGGAGGTTCTCTCGGGGCACTCTCACCGACGTGAAGTGCAGGCGTCCATTATCAATACCGTTCAGGCCACCTTTCGGGCCATCATCATCGCCCCCAACACCGGGTAAGAAACCTTTCTCATCACGCAAGGGAACATAGAGGGCGTGAACCCCGTGGTTTTCTCCCCCAACAATGAGCTGCGCAAAAACGACCGCAGCCTTCCCGTCAATTGCGGCATTACCGATGTAGTCCTTCCAGGCCCCTCGATGCGGGGTATGGAGAATGAAATCACCCGTGGACTCGTCAAAGGTCGCCGTGGTGGCAATCGAGGCCACATCGGATCCATGGCCAGTTTCTGTCATGGCGAAACAACCGGGAACATCCAGGTTCATGATCCCTGGCAGCCATTTCTTATGCTGGTCCTCGGTACCCAAGTGCATCACAGCGGCACCAAAGAGGCCCCACTGAACACCGGATTTAATCTGGAGAGAAGGATCAGCTAAGACAAGCTGCTCAAAGTTGGCGATATTGCCACCGGGGTTGGCTTTGCCCCCGACGCTTTCAGGAAAAGAGAGGAGAACACCGCCGGCATCAACGAGATGGTGCAACTGATCAAAGACTCTTTGGCGGTGCTCGGCCACGGGTTGGCCCTCAATTTTCCACATCTCGGGGCGCTCACATAGCGCTCTCGCCCGCGTGCGAATATCCGCCCAGCGACCCAGGAGCTGCTCGCCCAATGCGGCGGCATCAACGCTGAGGGATTCGCTCGGAGCGTGTTCTAGTGTGTTGGCTGCTTTGTCCACGTTCATGCCCATCTATGGATGACATCTCTTTGGCCGCGACTGCGACTATCCCAGACTAAGAAATTTTCCACACATCACCCACTCAGTAGGTCTCGAGCACCATCAATGGCCCCCTCGTGGCCAATTTTTTGTCGCTTTCCTACTAAAGACCTCCACAGCACTTAGCGCTGGGCGAACAAAGATGCCGCCCTATACCCCATGGGGTATCGTCTTATGGAACGAAAGGAACACCGATGAGCACAATCGAACTCACCCACGAAGACTTTGAAAAAACCGTCGCCTCCGAGGGCATCACCCTGGTGGATTTTTGGGCCGAATGGTGCGGGCCCTGTAAAGCGTTTGGCCCGGTCTATGAGGAAGCCAGCGGCAAGCACCCCGACGTCACCTTTGGAAAAGTCGATACCGAGGCGCAGCAGTCCCTGTCTCAGGCTGCCAACATTCGATCCATCCCCACTCTGATGGCATTTCGAGATGGGATCCTCGTCTTTTCCCAGCCCGGCGCTCTCCCTGCTCCAGCGCTAGAAGAAGTGATCACCGCGGTGAAGGCACTAGATATGGTGGATGTTCGCAAGCAGGTCGAAGAGGCGGCGGCGGAAGCCCCCCAGGCTTAAAGCTGGTTTCGTGAGCGGAAGGTTCGTCGAACCTTCTCCACAAAAGTGGTCGCCGGTGTCTCGTTGTAATCCTTCGCGCGGGCTTGACCCGACATGGCGGCAATCGCGTCCATGACCTCGTCCGTGGCGTGGCGGCGAGCTCGACCCGAATCTGCTTTGCCGTGCCTAGAAAGATCGAGGGGCGCACCGAATTGAATAGTTACTTTGGCGGGACGAATCCCCTTGCTGCCAATGGGTTGAACCTTGTCCGTGCCAATCAACGCGACGGGAACCACGGGCACTCCAGCGTTCAGCGCCAACCAGGCCACCCCAGTCTTCCCCCGATACAGGCGTCCATCACGGGATCGGGTTCCCTCGGGGTAGACCGCAAACGCTTCGCCTTCTCGCAGCAATGACAGCCCCGCATCGAGTGCGTCCTGGGCTGCTTGACCAGCACCCCGTTTCACCGGGATCGCACCAATGCTGGTGAAGAAGGTGCGTGAGAGTGCGCCTTTAAATCCGCTCCCGTTGAAGTAACTATCTTTGGCCAGAAAAGAAACAGGTCTCGGGGCAAACAACGTAATGATCACACTGTCAATAAAAGACAAATGATTACTGGCTAAGAGAACAGGGCCCGACTTTGGCACGTTTTGCCGGCCAACGATTTTGGCGCGAAACATCGCCCTGGCCAGAGGGCCAAGGGTGAGACGACTCACCGTTTTGAGCATTAAAAACCTAAGGGTGTCGGATTCGCTTCTTGACCTTAGCGGGAATACCCACTGCAAGGGAACCCGCGGGGACATCTTTGAGCACTACCGACGAAGCACCAATGACCGCATCATCCCCCACGGTAATGGCCCCCAAAATTGCTGCCCCCGCACCGATTGATACTCGGTTCCCCACGGTGGGGTGCCGTCGGCCAGGGACTTCTTCCCGAGCCGTGGCATTTTTACCACCGAGGGTGACACCGTGATAGAGCAGGCAGTCATCACCAACAATCGCGGTTTCACCAATCACCAGACCCATGCCGTGATCAATCACAATGCGCCGGCCAAGGCGAGCGCCCGGATGAATTTCAATCCCGGTCACAAACCGTGAAAAGTGGGAAACTAAGCGCCCGGCGAGGAACCACTCCCATCGCCACAACCAGTGAGCAACCCGGTGCCAGCAGAGTGCATGGATACCCGGGGAGGTCAAAAAAACTTCCAGGTTGCTTCTCGCAGCCGGGTCGCGCAAGCGCATCGCAGCAATATCTTCGCCGATGCGGCTGGTGGGTGTCATCTAACTATCAAGGCCTTCGTAGAGAACGGTGGACAGGTAACGCTCACCGAAGCTTGCCAGGATGACCACGATGGTGGCACCAGCAAACTCGGGACGATGAGCTAATTCGACGGCAGCGTGGGCTGTCGCACCTGAGGAGATACCTCCGAGGATACCCTCTTCTGAGCCCAGCCTGCGGGCCATGGTTACTGCCTGCTCGGCCGTGACATCGATGATTTCGTCATAGACGTTACGGTCGAGAATTTCAGGAATAAAGTTTGCCCCGATGCCCTGAATCTTGTGAGGCCCAGCCTGCCCGCCGGTGAGCAAAGGGGACTCAAGTGGCTCCACGCCGACTACCTTCACACCGGGCTTTTTGGCTTTCAACCCCTGTCCGGTTCCGGTCAGCGTGCCACCGGTGCCCACACCGGCAACAAAAACATCCACCGCTCCATCAGTGTCCCGCCAGATTTCCTCTGCCGTGGTGCGACGATGAATCTCAGGGTTTGCGGGGTTGGCAAACTGCTGGGCTAGAACCGCACCGGGTGTCTTAGCCGCAATTGCTTCGGCCTCATCGACTGCCCCAGTCATACCTTTAGCGCCGGGGGTGAGAATCAATTGGGCACCAAAGGCGCGCAAGAGCATGCGCCGTTCGGTGCTCATGCTATCCGGCATAATCAGCACTGCTTTGTAGCCTCTCGCTGCGGCGACCATGGCCAAAGCGATGCCCGTGTTACCACTGGTTGCCTCCACGATGGTGCCCCCAGGGGCAAGTTCTCCCGAAGCCTCCGCAGCATCCACAATGGCGACAGCGAGGCGGTCCTTAGCCGACGAGGTGGGGTTATAAAACTCAAGTTTGGCCAAGACAGTCGCACCGGCGCCCTCGGTCACCCGATTGAGGCGAACCAAAGGAGTGTTACCAAAAGCTTCTGTGATGTTTCCATAAACCAAAGACATGGGGGCTCCCTTTTTTATCAGCCATATATCTAGCGAAGCCCCCAGATTAGCCCCCCGAGCTGAAAACGAGAGTGTGGGAGGTAATACTGTTACGTCCATGAAAGCGATGACATGCTAACCGTTTTGCTGGGCTTGACCGGGGCTTTGACCTATGGCGGCGCAGACTTCTTTGGTGGCCTTGCCGCCAGGCGATCCTCAACACTGCTCACGACCGCCGGTGTCGCCATTGTGGGCCTCGTAGGGCTTGTCATCGCCTCGGTCTTTGTTCCGGCCATCTCGAGCGCAGACGCCTGGCTCTATGGGGGTGCTTCGGGAATCGCCGGAGCGATTGGAATTGGCCTGCTCTATGGGAGTTTGGCCATTGGTCCGATGAGTATTCTCTCGCCAGCTACTGCTTTTATTTCAGCGATTGTTCCCGTAAGTGTTGGACTGTATCAAGGCGAAGGCGGTGAAGCCTCTTTCTTTATTGCTCTAGCGCTTGCCCTGGTGGCCATTATTCTTGTCGGCTTCGTTCCCGAAAAAGGTGCGCTTCGTCCACGGCCTCTGGGATTGTTAATGGCAGTGGGGTCAGGGACCTCTATTGGTCTGACCATCGTGCTGATCGATCGTTCCCCAGCCGATTCCGGGCTTATTCCTTTACTGGCAAATCGGATTGTCTCCACCACGGTGTTGCTGGCATGCATTGCTGTCCTCATGGCATTTCGGGTAGCCCGGTCTCGCACCCCTCGGCTACCCGGTGCAACAAAATTACTCTCGGTGTGGCACATGATCGCCATTGCTGGCGTGCTCGATGTGCTCGCCAATGTTGCCGTCATCTACGGACTCCGCCAAGGCGATTTATCCGTCATCTCAGTGCTCATTGCGCTCTACCCCGCCGGCACAATTTTCTTGGCCAACGTGGTACTCAAAGAGCGCATCGCAATAGTCCAATGGTGTGGACTATTTCTGGCGCTAGGCGCCAGTGCACTTCTGGCTTTTTAGACCAGAGCGAGCTTGGAAATATCCGAGGGCTTCTTGTCTTCAAGCTGAGCAGAAATACCTGCCTGCTTAAGTAGGTCCTGCACTCGACGAGAACGTGCCCGCGTGGTCAAGGTGATCACGGTGCCGGTCTTTCCCGCACGTCCTGTACGACCAGAACGGTGGACGTAGGACTTGAAGTCATCAGGTGGGTCGACCTGAACCACGGTGTCAATGTCATCGACGTGAATACCACGCGCGGCAACATCGGTAGCAACGAGGACATTGACTCGCCCGGAGGAAAGTTTGTCTAGGTTGCGTTGACGTCGTGCCTGGTTCAGATCACCGTGCAAGCTCACTGCGGGAATCCCATAGTCATCAAGGACATCAGCCAATTCCTCAGCAAATGCACGTGTCCTGGTGAACATCAAAGTGCGACCGCTGGTGCGTGCCAGGTTGATCACAATTTCGCGCTTGTCGCGCTGATCAACCACGAACACGCGGTGATCAATGGTCGACGATGCTTGATCCTCGCCGGCAACCTCAAACACAGCAGGGTTCGGCAAGAACTCGCGAACGATGTCCGAAACACCAGCGTCGAGCGTGGCCGAGAACAACATCCTCTGGCCTTCGCTCGAGGTTGCTTCCAGGATGCGGCGCAAAGGCTCAATGAAGCCCAGCTCCGACATGTGATCTGCCTCATCAACAACAGAGATCATGATCTGAGACACATCAAGTTTGCGCCTGGCTATCAGGTCTTCGATGCGACCGGGGGTACCAATGATGATGTCGACACCGCGCTCGAGGGCGCCGATCTGACGGCCAATCGGAACGCCACCATAAACCTGAGTGGTGAACAAGCCCACGCTTCGCGCAATGGGCTGAACGGTGCGATCGATCTGCAACGCAAGCTCGCGGGTAGGAGCCAAAATAAGGGCGCGCGGTGCACGTCCCACAGCTCGCTTGACGCCCTTGTTGGACATGCGCAGCAAGCGCTCAACTAGGGGCGCACTGAAGGCAATGGTTTTACCCGAGCCGGTGCGACCTCTACCCAGAACGTGCTGGCCGGTCAACGCAACAGGAATCGTGGCCGCCTGCAAAGCAAACGGACGCTCGGCTCCCTGAGCCTGAATGGCTTCGACGATCTTCTCGCCAAGACCTAGGTCGCGAAATTCGACACCGTCAGCGGAATCTGCGGTAACCGAAATGGCCTGGAGCGCATCGTGGTGAACGTTAGCCCTGGGGCCTTTAGATTCTGAGCGCGATGAGGAGCGATCGTTATAGCGCGGAGCATCATTGTGGCGTGGGCGTCCACCCTCGGAGCGCTGTGGGCGACCGCCTTCCGAACGTGGAGCGTAGCCACCTGGGCCGCGGTTTTTTGAGGCGTAATCCCTGGAGCCTTCGCTCCTGGGTCGATCAGAATCGGGCCTATCGGAACGGGGACGATCAGAACGGGGACGATCGGAGCTAGGGCGCTCCGAACGTGAGCGATCAAAGCCGGGACGATCAGAGCTAGGGCGCTCCGAACGTGAGCGATCAAAGCCGGGACGATCAGAGCTAGGGCGCTCCGAACGTGAGCGATCAAAGCGGGGACTGTCGGATCTGGGGCGCTCCGAGCGGGAGCTGTCGCTCCTGGAGTCTTCTCCTCGTGAACGATCAGATCGGTAACCCTCTGAGCGAGCGCCATCGTTTCTGGACCGATCGGATCGGCCGCCTTCGCTGGTCGCGCCAAAACGCTTGACGCTATCCCCACGAGGTTGCTCGCTGCGGTTGCTCTCAGTGCGGGGAGCGCGACGTTCGTCTGAACCATTGCGGTCCTCAGAGAAGCCCGGTCCGCGCCCTTGGCTCTTTTTGGCGTCCTGGTAGGAAGTGCGTTTTGATGGTGGGCGCCATGAAGGAGCCTGCTTTTTTTGTGGCATGGGAATATCAACTTTCTGATGATCAAATGGGGAGATGAGGTGTCAACATGACACCCAACCCAGATCACCAGTTGCCAGACCAGGGCTGTTTCGTCTACACATGCGGGCGACTCACGAT
>LIAY01000015.1 GCA_001438965.1 Microbacteriaceae bacterium BACL25 MAG-120322-bin65
GGAGTGAAGAATCTCGTTGCCCCGGCCGTGTAACGAGCTTCGAAATCGTAGTGCCCGGAGAGGGGTTCAATCTCCACGGGCTGGATAGCGATGGGGCCATCGCCCGAGTCGATAATGGTCACGCACACCTCGGGGCCGATGATTCGCTTCTCGATTAGCGCGATATCGCAGTAGGTGAACGCGTGGACCATCGCCTTACGAAGATCATCAGTGGATTCCACCCAACTCACTCCCTGAGCTGAGCCACCCTGGGCAGGCTTCACAATCAGCGGCATGCCGAGGCTGTCACCGACAGTGGCCAGGACGCTTTCAGCGCCGAGTTCCCTAAAGGCATCCCGAGAAAGCGTGATCGACTCTGGCGTCATCACGCCGGAGCGCTCGACAAGTGTTTTGGCCACGGGCTTATTCCAGGCAAGTCTTGTCGCGTCAGCATTGGGTCCCACATAGGCAATGCCGAGCATGTCGAGCAGACCACGCAGCGCGCCATCTTCTCCCGAGGCCCCGTGCAATACCGGCCAGACCACATCGGGCTTTTCCTGGCGCAGGTAATCAATCAGCCCAGCATCGGGATCTCTTAGGGTGACAGTGAGCCCGTGAGCACTCAAACCATCAGCCACCTTGCGACCGGATTTGAGTGAGATATCGCGCTCATGGGATATCCCTCCCGAGAGGACAAGGACGTGGGGCTGGGTGGCCATGATTAGTTCACTCCCGGTGATGAGGAATCCACGTTCGTTGCCTGAGCAATTTCTGATGCTGGGGGACCAAATGTCGACACCAGTTCTATTTCCTCGGTGATGACTTTGGCTAAGCGTTTAATGCCCTCGGTGATGAACTCAGGTGTGGGGTAACAAAAAGCGAGACGCAGATGGCGCTGACCTTCGCCATTGGCATAGAACGCGGTTCCTGGCGTGTAGGCCACGAGTTCCGTCACTGCCCGGGGCAGCATCTCTTTGGAGTCCAATCCCTCAGGGAGGGTTAGCCACATATAAAAACCACCTAGGGGCATGGTGTGGCTCACGCCGGGCAGGAAAGAAGCTAAAGCTGCAGCCATGGTGTCGCGACGTTCTTGATATAGGCCACGGAATGTATCGATCTGGCCTTTCCAGTCTTGGTGCTCGAAATAGTCGCTCAGGATCATTTGAGAAAAAGAACTCGGTGACAAGATAGCCGCCTCAGACGCCAATACGAGTTTTTCTCGGATACCGTGGGGGGCAACAACCCACCCCACTCGCAGACCAGGCGCAAAGGTTTTTGAAAAAGAACCCAGATAGATCACGCCGGAGTCATCGGCAGATCGAATGGCCGGTGGGGGTGGCTTGTCGAACCAGAGCAAACCATAGGGGTTGTCTTCGAGCACCAAAATCTTGTGAGCCTTTGCAATATCAAGAATGTCCAGGCGACGTTTGGCAGAGAGTGTTACCCCGGCGGGGTTTTGGAAATTCGGGATGAGATAGAGAAACTTGATGGGCACGTTCTGGCGCGTCAAATAGTCAATGCGTTCGGTAAGGGCCTGGGGAATCATGCCCTGCTCATCCATGGCGACGTGTTCGACTCGGGCTTGATAGGACCGAAAAACACCCATAGCGCCGACGTAACTGGGGGATTCGGTCAAAATGGCATCGCCGGGATTGACAAAGAGTTTGGTGATCAGATCAAGTCCCTGTTGAGACCCGGTAGTCACCACAACATCATCGACCCCGGCTCTAATTCCCTCCAAAGCCATAATTTCCACGATGCGCTCGCGCAACTGTGGCAATCCCTGCCCGGAGCCGTATTGCAGCGCTGAGGGACCCGAATCTCGCAAGACGCGATCGACTGAGGAACGAACCTTGTCAAAGGGTAAAGCCGCTACAAAAGGCATACCGCCCGCGAGGGACACGACTTCGGGTCGGCTTGCCACGGCAAAAAGGGCACGAACTTCGCTCGCGCTCAGGCCACTGGCACGATCCGCGTAGTTATCAAACCACGGGTCAAGCGAAATACCTGATGCGGGAGACGCCATGGCAACACCTCAAGTTTGTGTGGGCTAAGTGCCCCAGAATACGCGGTGAAAGAGGATTTAGCTAAGGAACTCAGCCAGATCTGCTTCCAAAGCCGGCTTGGGTTTCGCTCCGATGACGGTTTTTACGACCTCACCGCCGCGGAAAATCTTCATGGTGGGGATGGAAGTGACCTGGTACTTCATGGCTGTTTCTGGGTTGTCATCAACGTTGAGCTTGACCACATCAATCTTGTCGGAATGCTCGGTGGCGATCTGGTCCAAGATCGGAGAAACCGCGCGGCATGGGCCACACCATTCAGCCCAAAAATCAACCATGATCGTTTTTTCGCTGGCGAGGACTTCGGTGGCGAAGTTCTGATCGGTCACGTCGCGTGCGGCACTCATGGTTTTCTCCTTATGTTGGGTGATGCAGATGGTCTAATTTTCTAGGACTTGGGCAGGGATTCCAAATAATGTTGCGCATCCAGGGCCGCGACACAACCAGAGCCAGCGGCAGTGACCGCCTGACGATAGGTGGGGTCGATGACATCACCGGCGGCGAAAACACCCGCGAGGTTCGTTTTCGAGGTGCGACCCTCAACCTGGATGGTGCCCAAATCAGTCAAGTCAATCTGCCCGTGAATGACGTGCGTTCTGGGGTCAGATCCGATCGCGATGAACAAGCCGGTCACATCGAGAGTTTTTTCCTCACCACTACTGGTGTCAACCAATCCGATACCCGAAACGAGTTCGTCGCCATAGATGTGGGCAACGCCAGAGTTGAGGATGAATTCTATTTTGGGGTCATCCTGCGCGCGCTGCAGCATCACAGCGGAGGCACGCAAGTTCTCCGAGCGGTGAATGATGTACACCTTGTCAGCAAAGCGGGTCAAGAAGGTGGCTTCCTCCATGGCGGAGTCCCCTCCACCCACGACAGCCACGGTTTTGTTGCGGTAGAAAGCACCATCACAGGTGGCGCACCAGGAAACTCCGTATCCACTGAGGCGATCCTCATCAGCCAAACCGAGCTTGCGGTAAGCCGAACCCGTGGCCACGATGACGCTCTTTGCCTCAATCTCATCGCCATTACCCAGAGTGAGCGTCTTCGTCTCACCAGCGAGGGATACCGAAGTGACATCGTCGTAGACGATCTCTGCCCCAAATCGTTCCGCCTGCTTTTGCATGTGTGTCATCAGCTCAGGGCCGGTAATGCCTTCGGCGAAGCCTGGAAAGTTATCGACATCGGTCGTGTTCATTAGGTCTCCGCCAAATTCCACGGAAGACGCTATGACTAAGGGCGCCAGATTAGCGCGCGCGGCATAGATGGCCGCCGTGTATCCGGCAGGACCTGATCCAATAATGACGAGCTCGCGCATGATTCTCCGATTGTTTGTTACTCGGCCTAACGCAAGTCTAGGTCGAACTATTCCCGCGACCTCCAAGGCGCAGGCGGGAACGAATTCCTGCGGTCATTTCTAGAAATTCCCCGTTTCGCAACAACCAGAGAAACAGAGCGTAGGTAGCACTCATGGCACATGTGATCAGAGCCATCAGTAGTCCCGCCACGAAGGAACTACTTGTGAGCACACCGTTCGCACCGGCGTTAAACCACACCAGGATGCCCACTCCTAGTGCTGATGCGGGCAGTGCAGCCAGCGCATAGGTCATAAATTTGATGCCCAGGGGCATTAACCCAAGCCCCCCGAGTTTGCGACGCAAAACGATGAGAGCCACTGCGGTTTGGAGCGTCCCTGCTGTGCTGGTAGAGAGCGCCAGCCCATAAGCAATCTGACTAAGTGGCAGTGTCGACACCCCTAGAGCCAAAGATATGAAGACAGTCGCCTGGAATACCTGCAAAAAGAAGGGCGTCTTGGTGTCTTCCAATGCATAAAAGACGCGTTGAACGATGAACAGAACACTAAAGGCGACTAACCCGAGGGCGTAGAGGCTAATTACTAGCGCCATAGCTTGCATGGTTTCGATTTCGCCACCAAATTGTCGAGCAAAAGGCAGAGAAACCACGACGAGCCCGGCCGTGGCCAAGACCATAAAAAAGCCAATTCGAGACACCGAAGATAAGAAATCAGCCCTAACCCCGGCCAGATTTTTGTCTCGGGCGTTAGTGGACATGCGGGTGAAGTAGGCGGTGGCGAGGGAGACGACCACGACGGAGTGAGGCAGCATAAAAATAAGCCATGAGAAGCGCAGGATGGCCAAGCTCGGTGCTTCGCTGCCCGCCGCCAGGGAGGCGACATTGGCTTGAACCACACCAGCAATTTGGGCGACAATAATCATGCCAAACATCCAGGACACAGCTCTACCAGTCCGGCCCAGTCCGACTCCTCGCCAGGCGAAATCCAGCTGATAGCCCAAGCCGGCACGGCGCCAGAAGGTAAATAAAATCGCCGCCTGCATTGCCACACCCGCAGTGGCGGAACCAGCTAAGACGGCCACCATGGCCGGTGTCCACTCCAGGGCGTTGCCGGTGTCCAGATCAGGGAAGAGAAAACCAAAAGTGATCAGCCCGCTCATGGCAACAATGTTGTTCAGCGCGGGCGCCCAGGTGAAAGGGCCGAAAACTTTCCTGGCGTTGAGGACTTCGCCCAGGAGGCTATAGAGCGCGTAGAAGAGCACTTGGGGCAAACACCAGTAGGCAAAAGCGGTCGCAAGAGCGATGTCCTGGCTAGAGAAACCTCGGCCTCCATCGCCGCCTTGTTGGGCATAGAGCGCCACTAGAGCAGGGGCTAGCAGGGTTGCGATAATCGCCACAGCGAGGAAAATTACTAAGCCAAGCGTCACAATCTTGTTGATGAAGCCTTGGCCACCATCCTTATCTAGGCCTGCTTTAACAATGTGGGGCACCAGGACTGCGCTGAGAACTCCCCCAGCCACAATGGCGTAAATGTTGTTAGGCAGTTGGTTTGCCAGCGCGAACGTATCGGCACCCGCCCCGACGGTTCCCAGAGTTCTTGCCAAGATAATGGCGCTGATGAAGCCGAGAATTCTCGACACCACTGTTCCTGAGGCTAAGCGCATGCTGGCCCGGCCAAGCGAGGAATCGCCTCGGTTAGCGTCGCTCACTCTGTGTCCTCAGGACCTCGTCGTCGACGCTGGATGGCCCGGATCAGCCCGAAGGCAAACGTTCCTCCCACGAGGGCCGTCAATACCAAGCTGATGACACCTTCCCAGCCTGCGCGAATGGTGACGGGGATGATTACCAGTTCGCCTATGGGGGCACCACCTGCTGAGGAGAGACTAAATTCCACTGGCACGGTCCCATTGGCCAGAGATTGCACGTTCACGAGCGCTCTGGCTGATCCTTGAGCGGGAATAGTCATAGTGATGCGGGGTTGTTCCACAGCCAAAATTCCTGTGGTCGGTCGAACCACCAGGTCCACCACCACCGTGGAGCCTAAATCGTTGATAACCGTGACCGGGAGGGATGTTTGATCGGCAAGAACAGTGATGGCACTACCCTGTTCGATGCGCACCGAGTTATGAAAAGCACGGGAGTCTTCTTGCGCGCGGCCCCATTCGGCTGAAAGTCCCTCGGGATCCTCACTCCAGGTGGAAGACAGAAGCGCCTGGTATCTGGTCCAACGCCCATATACGGCGCTCTCGGGGTCTTGAGCGATGGTGGCAAAGGTCACGTCGCTTTCCCACAGCGTTTTGACATCGCCAACAAACTCTTGCCATTGCCTGGTTTGAGCAACGGTCGTCACTCCCGGTAGTTCTTCTGTAGGTGCGGCCTGAAGCGGAACTGCGACAGCATTGGCCATCGGCATCGCCTGGAAGCCAGCCAGAACGGCTTTAAGCCGGGGAGCGATAGCGGTCGCGGGCAAACGCCCGGTGCTAAAGATCAGAATCTCTGTGTTCTTACTGAGCGCACGGTAGGCGATGATTCCTTGAGCCCTTTGCAAATCAGCTTCTGCCTCAAACGGCGTTGGCGCCTGTAGGGCGGCACGAGCCAGAGCTGATAACTGGGCATCGACCCGGATGATGCGCGTATCCCCGACTACGACGACGGCTCGGTCAGAGGGCAGGCTGTCACTGGAGAGCAACACGGCCGAGGCTGACCGGGTGGCCAAGGTAGCCAGCTGACTATTGCTAATTGTCTCACCGTGAATCCAGGGAAATTCCCCTAAACGCGCATAGACGAGAGTGTCAATCGCAAGTGATGCCAAGGGGTCAGCGTCAGCCCACGGCAAAGCGAACTGGGTCAAACCCAGAGACCCCAGCGTGCTCGCCCATTGGAGCGATTCCGCAGGGGCGAGATCGCCCAAAACTGAAATGGAGGCGGTAATCCGACTATCAATGGCAACCGTGGCGGGATAGCGGGCCAAGGCTTCGGTGACCTTATAGAGCGCCCCATCCTCGATGGTGAGCGCTTCTAGTTCCTCTGGCCGAAGTGCCACACCACCACTGGCACTGGTGGTGAGGGTCACAATCGGAGCGATATCTACCTGACCAAGCAGGGAGCCACTTGGTTGCACGATGATGATTTGGCGCCCGGTGAGCTTGCGAAGTTCGGGCGAGCGGTTCGATGAATGCGTGTAGGTGGTTTCCAAACCAAATATTCCCACGCGCCCCAGGCCGAGAGGTGCATCAGGGTCGTCCTCGGTGGAAACTTCCACGGGAATGGCGGGAACCCGCTCACTCAACACCTTTGAGCTCAACACGAACGGCAGTTCTCGGGTTTCTAACTGAGGCACTTCCGGCGATTGCGCGGTGGCCACCTCGGTGGCAACGGGGGAGCTTTCTCCGGCAATAAAGCGTCGAATTTGGTCTTCACTGGTGAAGGGGTCTTCGGTGAGACTGACGGTGATGTCTCCACTACCGAGTGTTCCTGACTCATCGGCGCGCAAAATAACGCTGAATTTTCCCTCGACTTCGGGATCAACAATCCCATTGGAGCCCACGATGATGTCGATGCGAGCACTCGAACGACTTTCGGCGGCAAAAGCGGGCAGGACAGCCGAACCGCTATGGAAAAGGATGGTTCCCAACGCAAGAGAAGCCAACGCGACACGAGCGAGGTCACGATAGGGACGTTGGGCAGGTGTTTTATCCACGCCTGCGAGTCGCTATCCCCAAAGCTGGCATGCATCAGAGTCTAGACTCTGAACACTATGTCAAGCGTTGCGAATGCCGTGGAAACCCTGCGTTTAGCAACCACCCGAGAACCTATCTCCCGCCTCGCTAAGGCTTTCGCTGCTGCCGGATTTGAACTGGCGTTGGTGGGGGGACCGGTTCGGGATGCTTTTCTGGAACGCCCGGTCAACGACTTTGATTTCACAACCTCAGCCATGCCGGATGAAATAGAAAAGATTGTTAAGCCCCTAGCTAGCGCCACCTGGGATGTGGGACGTGACTTCGGCACTATCGCTGCTCAATTAGGTGATTTCCGGGTTGAAATAACGACGTACCGCGCGGATTCTTACGACGGAACCAGCCGAAAACCGGAGGTAATTTTCGGCGACAGTTTGGAAGCAGATCTTTTTCGCCGGGATTTCACAATGAACGCGATGGCACTGACTCTGCCGGAGCTAAAACTGGTGGACCCGTGTGGCGGGTTAGCCGATTTGCTGGCGGGTGTGCTAAAAACGCCGATCGCACCGGAAGAGTCTTTTAACGACGACCCACTGCGCATGATGAGAGCCGCCCGGTTTGCTAGCCAAATAGGGGCGAGCATCGAGGCATCGACGCTTCAGGCCATGACCGATATGGCGGGGCGGATAGAGGACGTCTCGGCTGAGCGTGTGCGGGATGAGTTATTGCGCATGCTGGCTTCTGATAATCCACGGCTGGGATTAGAGATTTTGGTGGAAACGGGTTTAGCTGAGCGAGTTTTGCCCGAGCTACCGGCGTTGAAATTAGAAACCGATGAGCACGCTCACCATAAGGATGTGTACCAACACACCTTAACCGTCCTTGACCAGGCCATTGCCGAGGAGAAGCTCCGAAACCCGCGAGCACAAGCCGATGTGACGCTGCGTCTAGCGGCGTTGCTGCACGATATTGGTAAACCAGCGACGAGACGTTTTGAAGCGGGTGGCACTGTCACGTTTTATCACCACGATGTCGTGGGAGCCAAGCTTGCTACGAAGCGTTTGAAGGCTTTGCGCCTAGACAAGGAGACCATTACCGCAGTAGCCACTCTGATTGAGCTGCACTTGCGTTTCTTCGGTTATGCCGATGCGGCGTGGTCTGATTCTGCGGTGCGCCGATATGTGCGGGACGCCGGAGCTCAATTGGATCGACTCCATATTGTGGTGCGCGCCGATGTGACAACGAGGAATAAACGCAAAGCAGATCGACTCTCTTTTGCCTATGACGATCTTGAAAACCGCATCGCTGAGCTTGCTGAGCAAGAGCAGCTCCAGGCAATGCGCCCGGACCTTGATGGGGAAGAAATCATGAAGATTTTGGGAATTGGGCCAGGCAGGGACGTCGGTCAGGCCTATCGTTTCTTGCTCGAAGTGCGCCTTGATGAGGGCGAAATCGGCGCCGAGGCAGCGACCCAGCGGTTATTGGAATGGTGGGCGGCTCGGTAACTCTGTTGCGGGGCCTAGATAGTTGCGCCTAGACTGTGGCGGTTGCCTTATCAACGATGGGGCAACAGCACTAATCCCTCCTGTTGCAGAAATTCTGTGACCGTTAGTCCGAAGGAGGTGGGGTAGCCGTGCAGAATTACGAACTAATGGTCATTCTCGACCCAGAGACCGAAGAGCGAACCGTTGCTCCCAGTCTGGAAGCGTTCCTCGAGGTCATCCGCAAGGATGGCGGCTCGATTGAGAACCTTGACATCTGGGGCAAGCGTCGTTTGGCCTATGAAATCAAGAAGAAGACCGAGGGTATCTACGCCGTCGTCAACTTCACCGCATCTGCTGCGGCAACCGCGGAACTGGATCGCCAGTTGCGTTTGAGCGAAGCAGTGATGCGCACCAAGGTAATGCGTCAAGAGCAATCTGTTGTCAGCCTTGGCGCACCGGAAGCGTCTCCGGTGGCCCAGCGAGTCTCACTTTCTGGCGGTAACAAACGCCGCAAATCGGAGTAGACCATGGCTGGCGAAACCATTATCACCGTTGTTGGCAACTTAACTGCTGACCCTGAACTTCGTTACACCCAAAACGGTGTTGCCGTTGCAAACTTCACTGTTGCTTCGACACCGAGAAACTTTGATCGTCAGTCCGGCGAATGGAAAGACGGCGAAGCGCTGTTTATGCGTGCAAGCGTGTGGCGTGAATTCGCTGAGCACGTCGCATCGTCTCTGACAAAGGGTTCTCGTGTTGTGGCCACTGGCAGGTTGCGTCAACGTTCTTATGAAACGAAAGAGGGCGAAAAGCGCACCTCGATCGAACTTGAGGTCGATGACATTGGCCCCAGCCTTCGCTACGCAACGGCGCAGGTTCAGCGCCAAGCCGCTGGTGCCCGCACTGCGGGTGCTGTGGAAGATTCGTGGAGCGCGCCCGGCGCAGGCGGAGCAACCCAGGACCCTTGGGCTAATGCTGCACCAGCTCAGGCCCCACCCGTTGAGGATGCACCCTTCTAACTAATGACCTTGAGGCTAGCTAGCGTGGCTAGTTAGCCCTGAATGAGAGAGAACACACACCATGGCAGGAAAATCCAGCGGCGACCGCCGCAAGCCCCGCGTAGCGAAGGGTGGCAAGCCTCAGGCTCCGGTCAAACCCATCACCGTGGGTGTCATTGACTATAAAGACGTGGCAACACTGCGCCGCTTTATCTCCGAGCGCGGAAAGATCCGTGCTCGCCGCATCACCGGCGTTTCAGTCCAGGAGCAGCGTTTGCTCGCCACCGCCATCAAGAATGCGCGCGAAATGGCTTTGTTGCCTTACGCCGGCGCTGGACGCTAGGGGGAACGATTATGGCAAAGCTCATTTTAACGAACGAAGTAACCGGTCTCGGTTCACCTGGCGATGTAGTGGACGTGAAGAACGGCTACGCCCGCAACTTCTTAATCCCTCTAGGTTTCGCGGTGACGTGGAGCAATGGTGGCCAGAAGCAGGTTGACCAGATCAAGAACGCTCGAGCTGCCAAGGTTTTGGCATCCCAGGAAGAGGCAGACGCGCTCAAAGCTGCTCTCGAGAAGGCCACTATTTCTATCAAGGTTCGTGCCGGAAAAGAGGGACGCCTGTTTGGCTCCGTCACCCGCAACGATGTCTTGGCAGCGATTGAGGCCGCCGGTATCAAGGGCGTGGATAAGCGCTCGATTGAATTATCGGCCCCGATCAAAGCTGTCGGTGCAGCGGAAGCACTTATTGCTATCCACGCCGGCGTAGTAGCAAAGGTCAAACTTTCGGTTATTGCCGAAAAGTAGCTCCGAATACACGCTAGAGAGGTCTTCCCAGCGGGAGGGCCTCTTAGTGCTTTAAGCATGATTTTCCACACAGGCCTGTGGTGAGCGTCAAACTCTCAAGTCCTACTTTATGCAGATTAAGAGCCGATCGATTGTGATAACTAAACCGGGGTAGATAGCTGTTTTTCTTCAAAATGTTGTTAATCAGGGCCCAGACAATCCCCAGTCTTTCCACAGGGCTGTCGGCGTTTCGCTCGAGTACTCCACAGGTCTATCCACAAGCCTGATTGTGCTGTTACCGGTGGGTGCATAGAGTGTGGGAAAGCTTGTAGTCCAGATGCAATTGAGGTCTGGAAAGTGCCTACGCAGTGTCGGTCGATGGTGATAGACCTGGGTACGCAAGTATGAATAGGGCGTTACTTGTGTTGTCCCAAAAACGGAGGAGGTGGAGATGTCCATAGCTCAGCTAGGAATCGTTCCAGATTCTTCTCCTCAACGTGCTTACGGGGGAGAGCGCACGCCGCCCCACGATGTCCTGGCAGAGCAGAGCACCCTTGGCGGCATGCTCTTGAGCAAAGATGCTGTAGCGGATGTCATCGAGGTAATTCGGGGCAGGGATTTCTACCTACCCAAGCACGAACTCATTTTTGACGCGGTTCTCAACCTCTATTCCCATGGTGAACCTACCGACGTCATTACCGTCACTGAAGAGCTGACTAAAACCGGAATGCTCTCGAGAGCTGGCGGTGTGGATTATCTACACACCATCGTCTCTGGCGTTCCCACCGCGGCAAGTTCTGGCCACTACGCGACGATTGTGGCCGATAAGGCGGTACTTCGCCGGTTGGTAGACGCGGGAACCCGGATTGCCAATATGGGTTACGCCAGCGAGGGTGAAGTGACCGAGCTCGTTAACTCTGCCCAAACTGAGATTTATCAGGTGGCCGGCGGTATTGAGGCCGAAGATTATGTTCCCCTCAATGAAGCCGTCACCTCTGCAGTCGATGAGATTGAAGCCGCTAGGGGCCGCGACGGTCAGATGATCGGTGTCCCCACCGGATTCGCGGATCTTGATTCGCTGACTAACGGCTTACATAAAGGCCAGTTGATTCTCATAGCTGCCAGGCCGGCCCTCGGTAAATCAACGCTCGCTTTGGATTTAGCCCGATCAGCAGCCATTCGCCACAAACTTCCGACAATTTTCTTCTCACTCGAGATGGGTAGAGCAGAAATTGCGATGCGGTTGCTATCGGCCGAGACCACCATTCCTCTGCAGAAAATGCGCAAGGGAATGGTGGAAGCCCACGATTGGAAATCTATCGCCGCAACGCGTGGGCGCATAGAGTCTGCACCACTGTTTATCGATGATTCACCCAATATGACGTTGGTGGAAATTCGGGCAAAGTGTCGCCGATTGAAGCAGCGCGAAGGTCTCAAGATGATTGTGATCGACTACTTGCAGCTGATGACTTCGGGTAAGCGGGTGGAATCGCGCCAGCAAGAAGTTAGTGAGTTCTCGAGAGCGTTGAAGCTTCTCTCCAAGGAGCTACAGGTACCTGTTGTGGCGCTCTCCCAGCTCAACCGTGGTCCCGAGCAGCGCGCGGACAAGAAGCCTCAATTGAGCGACCTGCGCGAGTCTGGTTCCTTGGAGCAAGATGCTGACTTGGTGATCCTGTTGCATCGCGAAAGTGCGTACGAACGCGACAATCCCCGCGCCGGTGAGGCTGATCTGATTGTCGCAAAGCACCGTAATGGCCCCACTGACACCATTGTGGTTGGTTTCCAGGGGCAATATTCGCGCTTTGCGGATATGCCCAAGACCTAGACCAGAAGTCTCGAGGATTTAGCGGGCTACGCTGGTCGAGTGAGTGAAAATTCTCCGGCGAAAGAACGGCCCCTGTCCTACTTTGTGGTCTCCTTGACCAGAGCCGTCATTGTGGTGGTTACAGGTCTTGTTATTACCTTCAACCAAGACCACAGCGCTCTATTTGGGCTGGTGGCGTTGGGCATTATGGCCACTGTCAACGCTTTGGGGTTGGCTTTGCTGGCCGGGGGGTTGCCACCTCGGGATTCCTCACGGGGCCTTCACCGATGGCAAGCCTTGGTGTCACTGGCTGTAGGAGTCTTGGTCTTGGCCCTTTCACACGGGGGCATCCTCTTGTTGCTGTGGGCCATCGTTTTCTGGGCGCTGTTGACCGGTGTGGCAGAGGTTTTTGCCGGATGGCGCTCAGCGAAGGGTTCGGCCTTGCGACGCGACTGGATTGTCCAAGGTTCGCTCACGGTTTTGTTAGCCCTGGTGGTGATGACCCAATCAGGAGATAGTGTTGCCGTGGTCGGCTTCTTAGGTTCCTGGGCTATCGTCCAGGGTGTGTATCTCGCGATTGCGGGAATAAGCCAGCGCAGCGCGCCAGGCGCCTAAAGGGAAGCAGAGCAGTGATGAACACACCAAGCCGCAGAGAACGGTTACGCCCGCTCGAATATGTGATGCTCTCGGGTTTTGCTGCACTGTTCGCCGGTTTAGTGATCGTCATGGTAACCAGAAATCTGGCCACAGGCTTTATCGTCTCGGGCCTTGTCTTCGTGGTCGTCATCATTGGTATCGCCATGCTCGTCCTGGCAACTTCACCAAATTCCATCCCCGAGGGTGAGCGCAAAAGTCCCGGAACGGGAAACGACTAGCAGTTAGTCGAGGTAGTTCACTAGCTCGCTGGCTAGGCCGACATACTCTTCGGGTGTGAGAGCGGAGAGGCGCTTTTTAGCGCCCTCTGAAATATCTAGCTCAGCAATAAAAGCTCTCAGCACTTCTGTGTTGACTGCGTTACCGCGGGTGAGCTCTTTCACCACGGCGTAAGGATCTTTCAACGATGAGGACCCGCGAGTAATTTCGGCTCGAATCACCATTTGGATCGCTTCCGCAAGGACCTCACCATTTGCGGCGAGGTCGGCCCTCAGTGCCTGGGAGTTGAGCGCAATATCGCCAAGCCCCTTCTGGATATTGGTAAGGGCCAGAAGAGAATGCCCAAAGGCAACGCCAAGGTTTCGCTGGGTGGAGGAATCCGTGAGGTCACGTTGAAGCCTGGAGGTGACCAATGTCGAAGCGAGGCTATCGAGCAAAGCATTCGAGAGTTCAAGGTTCGCCTCAGCGTTTTCAAAACGAATCGGGTTGATTTTGTGAGGCATGGTGGAGGACCCCGTGGCACCCGCTTCAGGAATCTGGGTCAGATAGCCCAGAGAAATATAGGTCCAGATGTCCGTGCAGAGGTTGTGAAGGATTCGATTACCGTGAGCAACGGTGCTCAGTAATGCCGCGAGCGCATCGTGGGATTCAATTTGGGTTGTCAGGGGGTTCCAGACAAGACCTAAGCCCTCCACGAAGTTTTTACTCACTAAGGGCCAGTTCACCGCAGGCTCAGCAACCACGTGGGCTGAAAACGTTCCGGTCGCCCCGCTGAATTTTGCTTGGTAGGGGATCAGGGCGATTCGTTGGGAGACAAAGGCCAAGCGGTGCGCGAACACGGCCATTTCCTTGCCCATAGTTGTCGGCGTCGCTGGCTGACCGTGGGTCCTCGAGAGCATGGGCTCATCACGCCACTTCTTGGCCAGAGCTTTGATGGTTTCGCTTACTTGGTCAAACGCCGGCGTCCACACGTTTTCCATGGCTTCTTTAGTTACCAGTGCATAGGAGACGTTATTGATGTCTTCGCTGGTGCAACCAAAGTGCACGAGTTCGTGCAAGGCCCCTAAATCGTTGTCCGAGAGCACATCGCGCACGAAATACTCAATGGCTTTTACGTCGTGGCGGGTGGTGGCTTCGTAGGTGGCAATCGCGGCTAGCTGCTCGGGGCCAAAGTCTGTGACTACCGCACGAAGGGTATTCACGGTGCTCGCGGGAAGCGGTGCGGTCCCGGCGACACCCTCCTTGCATAGTGTGATGAGCCATTCCAGCTCTACTTTAACTCTCGCGCGGTTGAGCGCGGCTTCAGAAAAGTACTCGCCCAAGGCTTCGGTGACAGCGCGGTAGCGGCCATCGAGAGGGCTGAGCGGTTGGTGGCCTAGACGTGACATAGTCACCTTCCTCTGGCGGCTGATTCCTTCCTCATTCTTCCCTACTTCTTCGCTGTCCACGAGGTGCCACCCCTGAGAGCTTGTGTCCCCTTTGGCGTTACTGGTCCCTACGCAAGCACGGCATTAGGCACTATGCGCATGTCGATATGTCTGGTCGGAGGAATCGTGGACGCTGCGGTGAGGCAAGCAGCCCTGGAACAAGCGGGGGTGCTGCGCGGTGTTGTGAGCCAATTGAACCAACAACGCATTGGCGATCGCTGGCAAAGCCCGGCGAGGGATCAGTGTGAGGCGCGCTTGACCGAATTGGAGGCGGCACTTCTTAGCTCCGCCAGGCGGCTAGAAAACTGGGCGCACCGTGCGGACATTGCCTCGGTAACAGTGGATTGGGCGTGAGCGAGGGTCTGTGGATTTCCACGCCCGGGTTTCTCTGGGTCAGCGAAGACCACGTCCTTGCCCTGGCCGACGTTCTTTGGCACTCGGCGCGAGTTATCGAGGGTGTCACCTCGCACCTTGCTGGTTTAGACACCAGCTCACCGGACCTGGTCTTACCCCTCGCTTCGCTAACTGGGGCGGACTTAGTGGGAATTCGCACGGGGCTGGCACACCTGGGTGATGATACCCGGTGGCTCTATACCGCCTTGGCGGCATATGCCCACTCCACTGCGCAGAGTGAACGCTCACGGGTTGCCTTTTTCGATGGCCCCCGCGATCACTTGATTGCTTTGGCGATCGTCTCGGCCACTGGTTATCAACCGAGAGTTGATTACCAGGATTGGGGGGCTGCGGAGGCCGCAAGAGCAGTGCTGGGCGATGACTTCTCACCAGGGCCGATTGTTGTCAGCGCGATAGAGGGCGTGGAAGACGCTGGGCAAGGGAGGGCAGTGACGATGGAGGCGCGCATTGAGCGGATTCCTTCGGGGGAGAATCCCATCCGGATTGAGCGATTTACCAGGGTTGATGGTGCCGACGATTTTGATGTCTACATCGCTGGCACCCAGGAATGGAGCGTGGGAACGAGTTCTGAACCTTTTGACATGGAAAGTAATCTCGCCCTTGTCGCCGGCGTATCCGCTGCTTCGCTGGTGGCGGTGGAATTAGCAATGAAAAAATCAGGCATCCGCCCCGGTGATCGGGTCAGTTTCACTGGTCACTCCCAAGGGGGGCTTGTTGCCGCACGATTGGCCGAGTCTGGTCGCTATGCCACCACGGGATTACTTACTGCTGGTGCACCGTTGGGCAATACACATATTCGAGGCAGTTACCCCGCAGTTGCCCTCGCCCACAGCGACGACGTGGTGCCCCGTTTGGGTGGGCATCAACAGGAAAGCCAAGCGACCACGATTGAGCGAAATAGTGGTTCACGGCCGGGCGATGTCGCGGGTGCGCATTCCCGAAAGGCCTATGCCACCACCGCCCGCATGGCTGATAACTCGCCCGCCCATAGCCAACTCCCGATTTTTCCCACATCGGGAGAACCGGCGAGAGTTGAGGTGTTCACCGCGGTGCGGAAAGAGAAGCACTAGCGCCTGGTTTTCACCAAAGGACGCAACACCATTCCGATAATCCAGCCCGAGAGGCTGAGAACGAGTGCGCCAATGATCCCCCAGTAGAAGTCCTCAACGAAGAGACCAAAGCCCAACCATCCTGACACGAGAGTGACCAGTAAGAGCAAAGCGGCGTTGACCACCAGGGAAATGAGTCCCAGGGTCAGAATGTAGAGCGGGAAGGCCACAATCCGAATCGCGTTACCAATGATGCCGTTGATGAGGCCAAAAACTAGGGCAATGAGCAAATAGCTGAGAATCAATTCCAGGCTAGGTCCGCCAACGACGACGGGTTCACCTTGTGCGTAGGGGACCATGGTGAGACCCGGTACCACCCATACGGCGATGGCGAGAGCCAAAGAATTAACAATTAGGCGAAGCAGGAAACGAAACATGGTCTAACTATGCCCTGCCCGACGGTCAATTGCGAATGAATAGTAGGCCCCCCACGTCGAGGGGGCCATGTCGTTGTGGGAAAGCATGACCCCAACGTCCATGGTGCTCTACTAGATTAGAGGGATGCCTTACACGGACGCCACGCTCAGTTTGTTGGCACCGGATGGAACCCTGGTCAACAACGACCGCAATGCGGTCTATCACCAGGCGATCTCGCATTTGAACGAGGGCGACTTTCGTGAGTTCTATCGGGTGATGACCATTGTGAGGCGATTCGACATTGAGGCGGGCAATCTGCAACGCCAAGGTCAAATGGCCTTATGGGTGCCCAGCATCGGCCAAGAGGGCGCACAGGTGGGCTCTGCCTTTGCCACCAGAGCCCAAGATCATATTTTCCCGGCATATCGTGAGCATGCGGTGGGGTATATCCGCGGTCTAGACCT
>LIAY01000016.1 GCA_001438965.1 Microbacteriaceae bacterium BACL25 MAG-120322-bin65
ACCCTCACCAGATGCCTGGAAGGGTCGTATCCGGTATTAGCATCGATTTCTCGAAGTTATCCCAGAGTCAGGGGCAGATTGCTCACGTGTTACTCACCCGTTCGCCACTAATCCAGCCAGAGCAAGCTCCAGCCTTCATCGTTCGACTTGCATGTGTTAAGCGCGCCGCCAGCGTTCGTCCTGAGCCAGGATCAAACTCTCCGTTATTAGCTTGTTAGCCGGTATTGCTACCGACAGACTTGCTGCCGAATGCTTGCGCATTCAGGCGAGTTTGTTCTGACTAAATGACTTGTCATACTGACTTGTCTATCTAATCCAAAGGAATCTCTGTGGCGAGATTGCTCTCACCACGGAGGTTATTTGGCATTGACTTAGTGCACACTGTTGAGTTCTCAAGGATCGGGCGTCTCTAACTCCGCTGCCAGTTTCCCGGCAGGGCGTCGGACGTTGTGTCCAGTTTGTTTCTTACCCAACGCAGCTTTCGGTGTCAGGACATTTCGTAGTCATAAAGACCCGTCTAGTCCGACGCTGTGAAACGTTGGAGTCACCACTCTAGCGCCTTATTTCCCCTACTGCAAGCAAAGGAAATAGTGACTGTCTGAAGTTCCGCTTGAGGCTGGTAGGGCACTTGGCCCGAACCAAACTTTGGGGTGGCAACTTGATAACTATAGGGGCGTATTCATTCCCTTCCAAATTACCGCAATCCCGGGCGTGTCGGGGGCATCGGGCCAACGAAAACGCCGGCGGCTCAAGACCTTTTTTAGACCAAGTGCAGTGCCGCAAAAGTCTTTTTTCCCCGCTTAAGCAACAGGGCGCTGGGGTGAGGCGGTCTGGCTTCACCCAGAGCTTGCGTTTCCTCGGCCACGGCGACGTTATTGAGGCTCACTCCCCCTTGGCTAATCGCCCGGCGAGCCTCCGAGAGGCTCTGACACAAACCGGTGGCCACAAGGGCCTCAGCAACGCTTGTTTGGGCGCTGAGCGACGCTGTGGGTAATTCAGCCAGCGCCTGGGCAAAAGCGTCAGGGTTTAGATCCTCCAGAGATCCTTTTCCAAACAACGCTTCGGAAGCTTCGCGGACTGCGATTGCCTGCTGGGGGCCATGCACCAAAGAGGTGACGTCAAAGGCCAACGTCTTTTGCGCCAAACGGGCGTGAGGTTGATCTGCCACAGCCTGTTCTAAGCTCTCCATCTCCTGGCGGGGCAGGAACGTGAAAATTTTGAGCCGCTCAATCACATCGCGATCATCGGTGTTGAGCCAAAACTGATACATCGCATAGGGGCTAGTGAGCTCACTATCCAGCCAGATGGCGTTGCCTTCAGATTTACCAAACTTGGTCCCATCCGAGTTCGTGATCAACGGGGTTCCCGCGGCGTGGACCGAAACTCCCAGCGCCTTATGGATGAGATCTGTGCCGCTGGTGAGATTTCCCCACTGGTCAGACCCCCCAGTTTGTAGGACACACCCATAGTTTTCATACAGGCGCAAGAAATCCATGCCCTGAAGAATTTGGTACGAAAACTCTGTATACGAAATCCCGGCATCCGAGCTCAACCGAGCAGCAACGGCATCTTTTTTTATCATGGTGCCCACGCGGTAGTACTTGCCGATATCGCGCAGGAAATCAATCGCGGAAAGATCTTTGGTCCAATCCAGGTTATTTACCAAGGTCGCCGCGTTGGACCCCTCAAACGACAAGAAACGTGACACCTGCAGGCCTAATTGATCAACCCAGGAAGCAATAACTTCGGGCTCGCGCAAGACGCGCTCAGCGGTCGGCTTAGGGTCCCCAATTAACCCAGTAGATCCACCGACCAAGGCAAGTGGTTTATGTCCAGCTAATTGCAGCCTGCGCATCAGTAATAACTGCACCAGATTCCCTAGATGCAAACTTGGGGCGGTCGGGTCAAAACCGCAGTAATACGTAATCGGGTCCCCCTGGAGCACCTGTGCTAGAGCCTCGGGATCAGTGGAGACATGAATTAGTCCACGCCAGAGCAACTCCTCATGCAGCGTGGCAAAAGAATCGTCGTTGGACTGATGGTCTAGGTGGGACGCGGTTGGTGGCACGCGGATAAGGCTATCAACCCCGTTGCTAGCGCAAAGACTCCAGAGTGCGAACCAGCGCGGTGTGTTGCTCCGCAACCCGCTCCGGCGCCGTACCTCCAGCACCATTTCTAGCAGCGATAGAAGATTCAGCTGAAAGTCCTTGGACCATCTCCAGAGTGAGCAGGGGAGAGAGCGAGGCAAGATCTTCGGAAGTGAGTTCTTGAAGCGTGATTCCACGCTTTTCACACAGCGCCACGGCGCGACCTGAAATTTCATGGGCCTGCCTAAAGGCGACACCCTGTGTGACAAGCCATTCAGCTACATCGGTAGCCAGAGCAAAACCATCAGTGGCGCGTGCGGCGAGGGCTTGCTCATTAACGCCAAGAGTTTCGATCAGCCCACGCAGTGCGGGTAAGACCAGTTGCAAGGTGTCGATGGAGTCAAATAAGGGTTCTTTATCTTCTTGAAGATCCCGGTTATATGCCAGGGGTAACGCTTTCATGGTGGCTAAGAACCCCGTGAGATTACCGACAAGACGACCAGATTTGCCCCGGGTGAGCTCAGCAATGTCCGGGTTTTTCTTCTGCGGCATGATGGAAGAACCGGTGGAATAACTATCGTGCAAGCTGACATAGCCAAATTCTGCGGTGGACCACAAGATGATGTCCTCCGCCAACCGGGACGTATCCACGCCCACTTGAGCGCATACGTAAAGAGCTTCCGCCACCAGGTCCCGCGAGGATGTAGCGTCCATGGAGTTTTCAGATGGACCATCAAAGCCAAGCTCTTGCGCGATGGCGTGAGGGTCTAAACCCAGGGTAGAGCCAGCCAAAGCGCCAGCGCCATAAGGGGAACGGGTCAGCCTGGTCGCAAGGTGTCCAAACCGCTCGACATCGCGCACCAGTGGCCACGCATGTGCCAAAAGGTGATGGGCAAAAAGGACCGGCTGAGCGTGTTGCAGGTGCGTCCGCCCGGGCATCACAGCAGTGGCGTGCTTCGAAGCGAGATCCGCAAGTGCTTGAACAAGATCTAAGAGGGCGCTGCTGATTTCCCCCACTCGATCGCGCATATACATGCGGATCAGGGTCGCTATTTGGTCATTACGGGAGCGGCCTGCGCGCAGTTTTCCCCCAAGCTCCAGCCCTAAGTTCTCCACCAGAATGCGCTCGAGCGCCCCGTGGACATCCTCATCATCAGGATCCGGTACCAGGCCGCCCTGGTCCACTTTGTCTCTTAGCCGCTCAAGTTCCCCGACGAGTTCGGTTGCCTCAGCGGCGCTGAGGTACCCAGCTTTTTCCAGAGCGTGGGCGTGGGCAATGGATCCGGTGAGGTCGTAGCTTGCCAGCACCCAATCAAAGTGGGTCGATTGACCCAGCGCCATCATTTCCGGCGCAGGGCCCTCTAGGAAGCGACCGCCCCACAGGGCTCCCTGCTCTGTCTCACCAGCCACACCAAACCCCTATTTCCGAGCTCGCCGCTTTGCAGAAATTTTGCTGGGCAGCGACCAGATTTCAATAAAGCCCTTCGCGTGGGACTGATCGAAAGTGTCTCCGGTGTCATAGGTTGCCAAATCAAAGTCGTAGAGACTCTCGGGTGATGTGCGCCCGGTGACCACTGCCATGCCGGCGTGGAGACGAACCCGAACGTCACCAGATACATACTTCTGGGTATCTTCAATAAAAGCATCGAGGCTCGACTTAAGATCCGAGAACCACAAGCCATCATAAACCAGGTTGGCCCAATCCTTCTCAATCTGTGCCTTGTAGCGACCCAGATCGCGCTCGAGAACCAGGTTCTCCAGTTCCTCATGTGCGTTGAGCAGCGTCAGCGCCGCCGGTGCCTCATAGACCTCTCGGCTCTTGATGCCCACCAGGCGATCTTCGATCATGTCGATTCGACCCACACCGTGGCGGCCAGCCCGGGCGTTGAGCAACTCGATAGCCTGCAAAGGTGTGACCGCCGCGCCATCGATGGCTACGGGAATACCTGCACTAAAGGTAATGGTGACATCTTCAGGCGCAAGTCCCGCCGCCGGGCTATCCGTGTACTCCCACACGTCATCACCAGGAGCGCTCCAGGGGTCCTCCAAGGGGCCTGTCTCCACCGCACGACCCCAGACATTTTTGTCAACGGAGTAAGGGTTCTTCTTGCTCTGTTTGATCGGCAAACCGTGCTCTTGGGCATAAGCAATAGCTTTGTCCCTGGTTAAAGCCAGGTCACGAATGGGTGCGATGCTCACAAGTTCAGGAGCAAGCGAGGTTACCGCTGCTTCAAAACGAACCTGATCATTTCCTTTACCCGTGCAACCGTGGGCGACGCTATTTGCGCCAAGCTCCGTTGCTACAGCAACCAGGTGCTTGGCGATGAGCGGACGCGAAAGCGCGGAAACGAGGGGGTAGCGCTTTTGGTACAACGCGTTTGCCCGCAGTGAGGGCATCACAAAGTCATTAGCGAACTCGTCCTTGGCATCGACAACGATGGCATCCACTGCGCCACACGCGAGAGCGCGTTGACGGATCTCTTCCATGTCCTCGCCGCCTTGGCCCACATCAACGGCAAGCGCGATGACCTCTTTACCGGTGGCATCTTTCAACCAGCCAATACCAACAGAGGTATCTAAACCACCGGAATATGCTAAAACGACTCGATCTGACACAGCAGCTGACTACTTTCTACTAACGCCTTCTGAGAACATGGCGTGCAAGAAGGCCAGTCTACAAGCTGGGGGAAACTACACGCGCTCCAATAACCACACCATGAGGGCTTTTTGCGCGTGCACGCGATTTTCTGCTTCATCCCAAATGACACTCTGGGGGCCGTCTATCACCTCTGGTGCCACCTCGAAACCACGATCTGCTGGCAAACAGTGCAAGAAGATCGCATCCTTTGCCGCCAAAGCCATTTTTTCTTTATCGACTTGATACTTGCCAAACGTGGCCACCCGTTCCGCTTTTTCATCTTCTTTACCCATTGATACCCACGTGTCGGTTACGACCACATCGGCGCCGGCTAAGGCAGCGCTTGGCTCTTCGGTAACAGTGAGCGAACCACCAGTCTTTTCGGCAATCGCTCGGGCGTCTGTGATCACTGAGGTTGCCGGGGCAAACTCTTTAGGGCAGACAATGCTCACGTGCATTCCCGCGGTGGCACCTGCAAGCGCGTAGCTGTGGGCCATATTGGAGCCACCATCGCCTAAGAAGACCACTTGGAGGCCAGCCAGGCTTCCCTTGTGTTCCAAAATTGTCAACAAATCAGCCAATAATTGGCAGGGGTGGAAATCATCGCTTAGAGCGTTAATGACGGGCACTGTGGCCCCCTGAGCCATTTCCTCTAAACCAGATTGCGCATAGGTGCGCCACACAATGGCTGCCACCATGCGCTCCAATACCCGTGCGGTATCCGAGGGGGTTTCTTTACCCCCCAGTTGTGAGTTCGCCGTGGAGATAATGAGCGGCTGTCCGCCTAAATCAGCAATCCCCACAGCAAAAGACACCCGGGTTCTTGTCGAGGACTTATCGAAAATGACCGCCACGGTTTCAGGGCCCGCTAAGGGGCGCTTAGCCCAGCGGTTGGCCTTAATCTCTAAGGCTAAATCTAAAATCTCTTGTTGCTCACTGGGGGTAATGTCATCATCGCGCAAAAAATGGCGGGTCATGTGGCAATTACCTCAGTTCCTATGCCCTCGCTTGTGAAGGCTTCCAACAAGATGGAATGAGCAATTCTGCCATCAATGATGGCCGCCTTGTTCACTCCTCCCGCTACAGCATCATGGCAGGCTCTCATTTTGGGAATCATGCCGTGCTCTAACCGGGGCAAGAGGACATCGAGTTCACGCAGAGTGATACTAGAAATGAGTGAATCAGTATCTGGCCAGTTGGCATAAAGCCCGCCCACGTCCGTGAGTAACACGAGCTTCCTGGCGCCTAAGGCAACAGCCAGCGCTGCCGCCGCGGAGTCGGCATTCACGTTGAGCAGCGACCCCCCTGCCTCATTGGGCGCAATCGAGGACACAACCGGAATTTTTCCCTGAGCAATCAGTCGGGTAATCGCCACTGGGTTAACCCTGACCACATCCCCCACCTGGCCAAGATCAAAATCCACGCCATCAACAACGGCTCCCCGCTTGGCCGCTAAGAACAGTTCTTCGTCTTCGCCCGAGAGCACCACCGCCAAATCGGTGCTCTCGTTACCGTGAGAATTAATGCGCGTCGCCAGATCTGCGCTGATCTGTTCGCGCAACACGGACCGCACAATGGGGATCGCCTCCGTGCTGGTCACCCGGTAGCCGCCACGAAACTCGCTAGGTATCCCCCGCTCGGCAAGCGCCTGTGAAATTTGCGGCCCACCACCATGAACCACTACGGGGTGCACCCCGATCGTGGCAAGAAACACCATGTCATCGGCAAAAGCCTGCAAGAGTTCGTCATCGACCATCGCATTGCCACCGAGTTTGATCACAAAAATGCTGTCTTGGAACCGCCGAATCCAGGGCAATGCCTGGGTAAGTGTGGCGGCTTTTTGGAAAGCTTCCGCGTGAGTGTTCATCTAACTAGTCCTCACTAGCTCGAGTACGCGCTGTTTTCGTGGACATACTCTTGGGTGAGGTCGTTAGTCCAAATAGTGGCGGAGTGCTCCCCTGCCACCAGATCAATCAACACATGAGTATCCCGCGGGGTGAGATCCACATCGCCTCGTGGCCTATCGCCACCACCAGCGTGACAGACGCGAACGCCGTTAATGCTCACATCAATATCGAACACATCACCTTTGGCGTCTACCGTGCCAATAGCGGCGAGCACTCGACCCCAATTGGGGTCGTTGCCAAAGATTGCCGTCTTGAACAAATTGCTTCTGGCTACCGCTCGCCCCACCGCCACCGCGTCGTCTTCACTAGCTGCCTGGATTACTTCAATGGCAATGTCATGACTGGATCCTTCAGCATCGGAGAGCAGTTGCATCGCCAAATCCCGGCACACACCCAACAGCGCTGCACGAAAAGCCTCCGTTTCGGGGCTTATCCCGCTAGCGCCAGAAGCCATCAGGGTGACCTGATCATTAGTAGACATGCAGCCATCAGAATCTAAACGGTCAAAGCTCACCCGGGTAGCGTTTCGCAATGCACTATCGAGCTCACCCGATTCCATCACCGCATCGGTAGTGATCACTACCAGCATGGTGGCAAGACCAGGAGCGAGCATCCCAGCGCCTTTGGCCATGCCGCCGATTGTCACCACACCGTGATCGGTGGTGATTCTCGTTATCGCCGTTTTGGCACGAGAATCAGTGGTCATAATCGCGTGTGCGGCGTCCAAGCCAGCCTCTGGCGAAAAGTCCCGCTTGGCAAGTGATGCTTCCACACCGGTGAGAACAGAACCGGCGGGGAGCAAATCGCCGATGAGACCAGTGGAGCAGACTTGAATATCTCCAGCACCGCAATCCTCGAGCAGCGACGCCGCCTTTTCCGCTGTGGCGTGGGTGAGTTGAAAACCATCGGGTCCGGTAAAACAGTTAGCGCCACCGGAATTGAGCACAATGGCTCTTGCGCGACCGGTCTGGATAGCCTGTTTAGACCACAAGATCGGGTTTGCCTGGGCACGATTAGAGGTAAACACGGCAGCCACACTCGACAGTGGACCCTCATTGACAATCACGCACAGATCTAGCCCACCGCTTGCTTTGAGCCCCGCTGCAACACTTCCTGCAGAAAACCCCGCCGCAGCTGTCACGCTCATGGCGCCAGCCCATTGAGGCTTAGGCCCAGTAGTTCATTAAAACCAAAAGCTAGGTTCATGCTCTGAATCGCAGCGCCCGCTGTGCCCTTAACCAAATTATCGATCGCTGCGATGACCATCACCCGGTTGACACTGTGATCAACGGCAACGCCTAGTGCGATCGTGTTGCTGCCCATCACGTCCCCTGTTGTAGGAAAAGAACCCAACGGCCGCAGCACCACGCAAGGGTCCCCCGCGTAAGCCTGAGTCATCAGCTCATGAATATCTTCTGCGCGCTGGTCGCCGCTGAGCACAGCGCTACAGGTTGCCAAAATCCCTCTCGACATCGGCACTAACACCGCCGTCAACGACAGCGTGGTCTCGAGACCGCTTGCGTGATGAAGGTTTTGAATAATCTCAGGAATGTGGCGGTGCACTCCCCCCACCGAATAGGGGTTAGCGGAACCAGAAAGTTCTGAGCCCAGAAGATCAACCCGAGGCGTTCGACCAGCACCGGATGAACCCACAGCAAGAACGGCTGAAAGATCAGTGGGCTGGATGACCCGGGCGGCCACTAGTGGCGCTAGCGCCAATGTGACAGCGGTTGCGTTACAACCCGGAATCGCCACCGCTTCGGTGTTAGTCAGAAGCGACCTCGACGTGGGTCCGGTCGCTCTCGGTAGCTCGGGCATGCCGTAGGTAAAAGGTTCAAAAAAATCGCCACCATAAAACTTTGCCCACGCTGTGGGGCTTTCTAAACGCCGATCAGCGCTGAGATCAAGAAGCAACCGGGTTGCACCAGAGTCAATCAACTCCTGACCCAGCAACCCCGATTGCCCGTGGGGCAGGGCTAAGGCGATGACGTCATGGCCCGAGAGGGTTTCAACCGATGTCTCGCGGAACTCATGGTGGGCATAGTCCACCAAGTGCGGGTGAACGCTGCCTACGCTCTGCCCACTCGAGCTGTGGGCGCTCAATGTGGTCAGTTCGAATTCTGGGTGGGCAGCCACCAACCGAGCTAGTTCCCCACCGGCATAACCACTGGCACCCGCAATAGCCACACTCAACGACATAAGACAACCTTAGAGCAGGTATTGAAGGTCCCCTGGATGGCGTGACCACGCACAGTAATCAGAAAACCAATAGGGGCGATTGGGTTTTCTTAGGCGCGCAGTGTGGCTCCGTGGCGTTTGGCCGCAAGGGCCACCCCTGCCTCTTTAGCTTCGGTGGCCTCACCCTGGGTGAGGGTTCGATTAGATGCTCGAAAGCGCAGTGCAAAAGTCAGTGACTTGAGCCCAGCCTCAAGATTATCGCCTCGGTAGTCATCGACCAGGTGGAGATTTTCCAAAATCTCACCAGCACCTTCGACCAGCGCCTCCGCAATTTCTGCAGCCGGGGTGGCCTGGGGCACCACCAGGGAAACATCTTGGGTGGCAGCGGGATAGGTGGACAAAGGATGGGCAACATGGGGCGCCTCGCCCAGGGTGCCCATGACGGCATCGAGATCAATTTCGTACACCGAAACCCGCTCGGGAAGATCCCTTGTTCGAGCTAAGGAGGGCAAAAGTTCTCCCACTCGTCCCACGACAACCTGGTTGCACAACACCTCGGCGTAGCGCCCCGGATGAAAGGCCGGGTGGGTGCTCTGCTGGATCGAAAAACTGGTGTTCACGGCACGGGCAACAACGTTCATGGCGTCAAGAACATCGCCCACATCACTGTGTGCTCCAGGGTTACCCGGCGAGCGCTCTTGAGAATCACCAATCATCACACCGGCAACGCACCATGGTTGAGCAGGCACTGATTCATACAACTCGGCAAGTGTTGCCTCTCCCGGTAACTGATTTCCCACAGGGATATTGGCAGTTCCCGGAGTTTTCTTACCCGAGTCAAAAACCAAACCTGTTTCATACAGCGAGAGTGAACTAAAGCCTCGAGAGTAGTTTCTCCCGGCAGCCGCTAAAAGCCCAGGTAAAAGTGAAACTCGCATTCGATTTGTTAGCGAATCCAGGGCATTGGCCACCACAATGCCCCCCGAGACGGCGCCGGTGGCAAAAAGGTCGTTCTCGGCAGCTGGCACGAAGGGATAGGACAACACCTCGGTCATACCAAACCCCGCTAAGGCAAACGAAACACGGCGCTTAGCTTTTTGTGATGCGCTCAAACCACGACCTGGGGGGGCCGTAGGAAGGAGCGAAGGTAGCGTGTCATATCCGACAATCCGAGCAACTTCTTCGACCAAGCCTGGGGCATCCACAAGATCGGGTCGCCAACTAGGCGGGGTGACCTGGTATCCACCGTCACCGGGCACAACATCTGCACCGATATCGCTAAGAATCTCACGGGTTCGCTCGGGTGAAACATCCATTCCCGAAAGCCCCGCCACCGCATCCAAGGCCAGGAAAAGCTGTGGCATAACCCCTGCTGAATCAGCGATCACACGAGAACCTAAAGAATCCCGGGTTCCTCCGGCGTAGAGTTCCAACAACCCCACCGCGCGCTCCGCTGCCGCCTCGGCAACGAGGGGGTCAACACCTCTGGAGAACCTTTTCGAGGCCTCACTGGGTAATTTGTGGCGGCGTTGGGTGCGCGCAATAGTGACCGGTTCAAACCATGCAGCCTCAATCAAAACATTGCTGCTGGAATCCGTTATTTCGGTACTCAGCCCACCCATCACGCCGGCTACCCCAATCGGACCAGACTGATCGGTAATCAGGAGGTCCTCGGGATATAAAGCACGCTCTTGGCCATCAAGCGTGGTGAGCTTCTCGCCTGCTGTAGCTCGGCGAACAGTGATCCCCCCGGCGAGACGATCAAGGTCATAGGCGTGTAGAGGTTGACCCATTTCCAACATCACATAGTTGGTGATATCCACGGGAAGAGAAATCGATCGCATTCCCGCAAGGGCAAGCCTGGAGACCATCCACGGTGGAGTGGGTTTGGTGACATCGACACCGCGGACGCAACGAGTAATAAACACCTGGCAACCAATGACACCGCGCACCGGGGCGTCATCGTTGATGGCAATATCAAAACCAGTGCCCACTCCGGGGGTGATCTCTGCCGCTGGGTCACGAAAAGCGACACCGGTGGCATGGTGGTATTCCCGGGCAATACCGCGCAAAGAGAGCGCATACCCGCGATCCGGCGTCACATTTACTTCACACGCCACGTCATCAAGACCCAACAGTGACAGGGCGTCAGTGCCCACCGGTGCTTCGATACCGAGAGCCGCCAAGCGAAGAATGCCATCGTGATCTTCGCCAAGGCCCAGCTCTTTTGCCGAAGCGATCATGCCATCAGAAACATGTCCATAGGTTTTTCGTGCAGCAATAGGGAAAGGCCCTGGCAAAGAAGATCCCGGTAACGCCACCACAACGAAGTCACCGATTACAAAGTTGCTAGCCCCACAGACAATGCCGCGGATGGCAGGAGCATCGGGACTATCCGAAGCCCCCACACGAACCTGGCACCAGCGAATTGTTTTGCCATTGGACTGAGGCTCTTCAACAAACTCAAGAACTTCACCGATGACCACAGGCCCGGTGATCTCAATCCGGTGAATATCTTCTTCTTCTAAGCCAATCGAGACCAGCGAGTGATGGACATCCTCAGGGGTGATGGCATCGGGAAGGTCAACGAATTCGCCAAGCCACGTCAGTGGAATACGCATCAGACCACCATCCCAAACTGTTGGGAGAACCTGACATCGCCTTCGACCATGTCCCGCATGTCGGCAACGTTGTTGCGGAACATCAGGGTTCGCTCAATTCCCATACCAAAAGCAAACCCTTGATACACATCAGGATCTATTCCGGCTGCGAGTAAAACGTTGCGATTTACCATTCCGCAGCCACCCCATTCAATCCATCTGGCACCACCGGTGAAGGTGGGGTGCCAGATGTCTAATTCAGCACTGGGCTCCGTGAAGGGGAAATAGTTTGCCCGCAACCGAATCTTGGCGTCCTCACCGAACATGGAGCGCGCCAAATGCTCGAGCGTGCCACGCAGATGAGCCATGGTGAGTCCCTTATCGATGGCGATGCCTTCGATCTGGTGGAAAACAGGGGTGTGGGTGGCATCGAGTTCATCGGTGCGATAGACCCGACCAGGTGCCACCACATAAACCGGAAGTTGCCTGGAAAGCAGGGAGCGAATCTGAACCGGTGAAGTATGAGTTCTCAGCAAAAGGTGGCGCTCGATGGGCTCAATAAAGAAGGTGTCCTGCAGGGCGCGAGCAGGATGGTCTTCATCAAAGTTGAGAGCATCGAAGTTGAACCATTCGTGCTCCAACTCGGGGCCTTCTGCAATTTCCCAGCCCATGGCCACAAAAACATCAGCCATGTCTTCCATCAGCATCGTCAACGGGTGTCGAGCGCCGTGTGGTCGCCTAGCCCCCAAAGAACTCAAATCAAGAGCTTCAGCGGCAAGTCGGGTTGCTTCTTCTGAGGCCGCGAGCTCACTTTCACGCGCGCCACAAGCACTAACAACCTGGCCCTTGGCCTCACCCATGAGCTTCCCGGCTTGAGCTTTAGACTCCGCAGAAACATCACGCATGGTCGCGTTGAGAAGAGAGAGGGCGGATTTCTCCCCCAGGTGCTCCGTTTTAGCTTTCTTTAGCTCAGCCAGACTGGTGGCAGCGCTAAAAGCGGCCACGGCGGCATCGACGGCCGACTTGACGCTCTGCGGCGTGATTTCAATCTGGGACACGAAAGAGCAGTCTACTGCGAGCCGGCCGAAGTACCCGAGAACCCCGGGCCTGGCGTGCTCCATACCCCGCTGGGTATCCAAGAAACCGTCTGAGCGCACGCGATACGCTAGGGAAACTAGCGCCAATCGAGGAGATATCACGCAATGGAAAAAGCCGACAAGTGCCCGATCGTCCATGGAGCCGCCACCACTGAAGGTGTCGCCAACATGGAATGGTGGCCGAACGCGCTGAATCTCGACATCCTCCACCAGCACGACGCTAAGACCAACCCACTGGGTAAAGACTTTAGCTATCGGGAAGAACTCAAAAAGCTTGACGTCGGCGCGCTGAAAAAGGACCTCCACATCCTCATGACCGACAGCCAAGACTGGTGGCCAGCAGACTGGGGTCACTACGGCGGGTTGTTCATCCGCATGGCCTGGCACTCGGCAGGAACCTATCGGACCGCCGATGGTCGCGGTGGCGGGGGAACTGGTTCCCAGCGCTTTGCGCCGCTGAACTCGTGGCCAGACAACGGCAACCTCGATAAGGCCAGGCGTCTGCTGTGGCCCATCAAGAGGAAGTATGGAAACGCAATCAGCTGGGCCGATCTGATGATCCTCGCGGGAAACATTGCCTACGAATCCATGGGACTTAAGACTTTTGGTTTTGGTTTTGGCCGCGAAGACGTCTGGCATCCAGAAAAGGACACCTACTGGGGCTCGGAAAAAGAATGGCTAGCACCGAGTGACTCCCGCTATGAATCGGTTGAGAACCCTGCCACGATGGAAAATCCCTTGGCTGCTGTGCAAATGGGTCTCATTTATGTCAACCCCGAGGGCGTAAACAGCAACCCCGATCCACTCGCAACCGCCGGGCAGATCCGCGAGACCTTTGCGCGGATGGCGATGAATGATGAAGAAACCGTTGCTCTGACCGCCGGCGGACACACCGTGGGAAAAAGCCACGGAAACGGCCGTGCCGAAAACCTCGGACCAGAGCCTGAGGCCGCGCCAATAGACGAACAAGGCCTGGGTTGGAATAACCACACAAGCCGCGGCATCGGGCGCGACACCGTGACCAGTGGAATCGAAGGGGCATGGACCACGGAGCCGACCAAGTGGGACAACGGATATTTCTATTTACTCTTGACCTACGACTGGGAACTCACGAAGTCTCCAGCTGGCGCATGGCAGTACAAACCGGTGGGAATCAAAGAAAGCGATAAGCCAGTCGACGTGGAAGACCCCTCGATACGCCTCGACCCGATGATGACCGACGCCGACATGGCGATGATCAAAGACCCCATCTACCGGGAAATATCCGAGCGTTTCGCCAAAGACCAAGATTATTTCTCTGAGGTGTTTGCTCGCGCCTGGTTCAAGCTGACCCACCGTGACATGGGCCCCAAGGTCCGCTACTTCGGACCCGATGTTCCCAAAGAAGACCTCATCTGGCAGGACCCAGTTCCGACCGGGCGCAGTGACTACGACGTAGCGGAGGTAAAAGCGCGTATCGCCGGCACTGAGCTCACCATCGCCGATATGGTCAACACCGCGTGGGACTCGGCCCGAACGTACCGCGGGTCAGATATGCGCGGTGGCGCAAACGGCGCACGCATTCGGTTGGCGCCCCAGCGCGAGTGGGAGGGCAACGAGCCCGAGCGGCTGAACCGTGTGCTCGCTGTACTCGAGCCCATCGCCGAGGAGTTTGGCGTGAGCGTGGCTGATGTCATTGTCCTCGCGGGCAACGTCGGTGTCGAAAAGGCGGCCAACAATGCTGGGGTTGCCATCGAGGTGCCTTTCGCACCGGGACGCGGTGATACCACCCAGGAACTCACCGATACCGACTCGTTCGAGCCCTTGGAGCCGATTCACGATGCGTTCCGAAATTGGGTCAAGAAGAACTACACCGTGCCCGCTGAAGAGCTCATGCTCGACCGCGCCCAACTGATGGGCCTCACGGCACCGGAAATAACGGTTCTCGTGGGTGGCATGCGAATGATGGGAACCAACCACATGGGGACCCAGCACGGTGCGTTTACCGACAAGCTCGGAGCGTTGACCAATGACTTCTTTGTCCACCTCACGGACATGTCGAATGTGTGGGAGCCCGTTGGCGACAACCTCTACAACATCCGCAGCCGTAAAGATGGACAGGTGAAGTGGAGTGCCACTCGAGTGGACTTAGTTTTCGGGTCCAACTCGATCCTCCGCTCCTACGCCGAGGTCTACGCGCAGGACGACAACGCACAAAAGTTTGTCGAAACCTTCGTCGCGGTGTGGAACAAAGTGATGAATGCCGACCGGTTCGACTTGGTCAGCTAGTTCACGGAACTCCCAGGGAACACTCTCGGCACCCTAAAACGGTGCCCCACGTGCCAGTAAAACCCGGGGGCGCGGCACTTGTGGAACAAAACTAAGCCTTCTGGGCAAACGCGGTTTCATAGATACACACCGCAGCCGCAGTGGGCAAACTCAATGATTCGGCCGTGCCATAAATTGGCACCGAGACGACCACATCGGCAAGTGCTTCTGCTTCATCCGAGAGCCCGTGTGCCTCGTTTCCCAGCATCCAGGCCACCGGCTTAGCCAGTTCACCCGCGCTACGAAGCTCAACCAGGTCACGACCCCTCGCGTCTGCTGCCAGCACACGAATACCTGCGTCTTTTAGCTGCGAAATAGTAACGGAAAGATCCGCTTTAGTTACCAACGGAATATGGAAAATGCTTCCCGTACTAGCTCGCACGACTTTCGGGTTGAACACATCGACGCTATCTCCCGTAATAATGACCGCATTTGCTCCAGCCGCATCCGCAGTTCGAATAATGTTTCCGAGATTGCCGGGGTCTTTGACCTCGTGCAGGATCACCAGGTGGGTGGCCCCTGTAGCGAGAATGGTTTCTAACTCCACCGAGTGGAACTGGCACACAGCAACAATTCCTTGCGGAGTGACCGTATCGGCCATGAAATCGACTACGGCATCAGTAGCCAGGCTCAACTCGATGCCCTCGCTGGAGGCAAGTTGGACGATATCGCTATAGCGATCTTTAGCTCCCGGGGTGAGAAAAACATCCACCACCAGCTCAGGGCGATGCGCGAGAGCTTCCCGGATGGCTTGCGGGCCTTCCACGAGAAACATCCCTGCTTCCATCCGGCGTTGCTTCTGGGCAAGTTTCGCTACAGCACGAACCTTGGGCGAGCGCGGATTATCCAGCATCATGCCAGCGTAAGAGCAACAGCTATAGAACGGGTGATAACCCGCCCTAAGCGCCCAGGATGCACTGAGGCCTCGCACACGGAGTGTGCGAGGCCTCAGAAAAGCAAACTAAGACTTGAGGGCAGGCGCCGACGTGTCTTTGGGTAGAGCCTTCTTTGCTTCTTCCACCAAAGTGGCGAAAGCACCAGGCTCGTTCACTGCAAGCTCAGCGAGCATGCGGCGATCGACCTCAATACCTGCGAGGCCAAGACCCTGGATGAAGCGGTTGTAGGTTAGCCCGTTTGCACGAGACCCGGCGTTAATACGCTGGATCCATAGGCGACGGAAGTCACCCTTGCGTGCGCGACGGTCGCGGTAGCTATAAACCAGAGAGTGAATAACCTGCTCTTTGGCTTTACGGTACAGGCGTGAGCGCTGACCGCGGTAACCTTTCGCGCGCTCTAAAATCACCCGACGTTTCTTGTGTGCGTTGACCGCATTTTTTACACGTGCCATGATTCTTTTCCTTCGTTTTCGGGTCTACTTGGCGAGCAATTTCTTGATGACCTTGGCATCTGCCGGGGCGAGTACCTGCTCCTGGTTGAGGCGGCGGGTTACTTTGCTGGATTTCTTTTCCAGGTTGTGACGCATACCAGCGCCCTGCTTCATCACCTTGCCGGAGCCGGTGATCTTGAAGCGTTTTTTAGCGCCCGAATGGCTCTTTTGCTTAGGCATCTGTCTCTTCCTTCTCTGTTGCGGTCTTAGGTTTCGTGGCGGTGGCGGTCTTCTTCGCCGCCGCGGTGCTGGGTGCTTTCGCCTTGGTGGTCTTTGGTGCAGCGGCCGCTGGAGCCTTCTTAGCTGCGGGGATTTTCGCCGCAGGCTTTGTCGCGCTCGTTGCTTCCTTTG
>LIAY01000017.1 GCA_001438965.1 Microbacteriaceae bacterium BACL25 MAG-120322-bin65
TTGGGCACTGTGGTGATGATTGTTCTCTGGGCTCAGCCCACCAAACACCCCGTCGAATAGCCCAACCGAGTTCAGGTTTCCCCGGCGCGACTAAGGACGATCTGTCACAGCCTGCGGAGTCCGGCAGCTCTTCAAGTCGTAACTGGGAACAAGAAGACCAAGCTTCGCCGCTGCTGTGCACACAATTGCGACAAATAGCGCCTCCGATTTATCTCTTGGCGTGACTCAATGGCCGGCACCCATAGTAGCCATGGCAGTACCTATGACCATGGCTACTACGGCCTACAAACGCAATTCGGCGGCTGTTTAGCCCTTCCAGATAGTTTTCATGTTGGTAAATTCACGAATTCCAGGCGCACCCAATTCGCGGCCAAAACCGGAATCCTTAATTCCACCAAAGGCGAGCTCCGGGTAGGAAATCGTCATGCCGTTGATAAATACGGCACCAGCGTCGAGCTCGTTGAGGAAGAATTCCTGCTCAGCCGCGTCACTGCTCCAGATTGATGAACTCAAACCAAAAGTCGTCTGGTTAGCAATAGTGATGGCTTCTTCCTGGCTGCTCACCTTATAAACGCTGGCAAGTGGGCCGAAAGCCTCTTCCATCCTAATTTTCATCTCTGCAGTGATGCCATCAATAACAGTGGGGGGATAGTAGTAACCCGGGCCATCTGGTAGTTCCCCGCCCAACAGCACGCGTGCGCCCTTGGCTTTGGCATCATCGACTAGGGCAGCAATGTCGCGCTGTCCGTTCTTAGTAGCCAGAGGGCCAACCTGGGTTGCGCGATCCATGGGGTCGCCCATGATAAGTGAACCCATTTCGGCCACAAACATTTCCACCCATGCGTCGTAAATGTCCTCATGAATGATGAACCGCTTACCGGCAATACAGGACTGGCCGTTGTTGTTAATACGGGCTAGCACACCGGTCTTTGCTGACTTCTCAATATCAGCCGAGGGCATGACAACAAAAGCATCGGAGCCGCCGAGTTCCAGCACCGACTTCTTGATCTGACGCCCTGCTCGTTCGGCGACGGCGCGGCCAGCGGGTTCTGAACCGGTGAGAGTGATGGCCTTCACTCGCCAGTCATCGATAACAGTGTTGACTAGCTTGGCGCCGATCATCAGGGTGCCAAAAGCGCCCTCGGGGAATCCACCGCGCGTGAAGAGGGTGTCGAGGTAGAGGGCAGATTCGGGAACGTTAGAAGCGTGCTTCAAGATTCCAGCATTCCCGGCCATCAAAGCTGGTGCAGCAAAACGCATAACCTGCCATAGGGGGTAGTTCCAGGGCATGACCGCTAGGACAACACCCAAAGGCTGGTAGCGAGCCCACGCCGCACTTGCTCCCACTGTGCTGGGATCTGCCAGTAGTTCATCAGCGAGGAACCCCTCTGCCTTATCAGCATAAAAACGCATACTCTTGGCACATTTGAGAACTTCGGCTTCAGCCTGAGCGATGGGTTTCCCCATTTCGCGAACCATCATGGGGGCCAAAGAGTCAACTTCGGACTCCATTAGCTCCGCAGCCGCTCTCATCCACGCAGCTCGCTGGTCGAAAGAAGTTCGACGCAGCGTCTCGTGAGCTGCCTGGGCAGCGGCCAGCTTGGTATCAATATCTGCCTCGGTGTGCTCGGCGTATTCTTTTTCTACGACACCGTTGGTGGGGTTAGTTACAGCCATTGTCATGAGAGTGATGTGTTTCCTTACTGTGTGGGGGTGGGGTCAAAAAGTTCGGGGTGTCGCTCCAGGTGGAGCCTGGTGCGACGGATGTGAAGCGCAAGCACTTGCTCGGCTAGTTCCAGGTCTCCATCGTAGAGAGCTGTGACGAGCATGTGGTGCTCGTCATGGAAAATTCGCCGATTACGCGAGCCCACCAGGGTTGTGTAGGCCCGGCGATAAGGCTGAGTTGCATTCCACAGTCTGGCAACAAGTGGACCCAGAGTGTGTGTGGTGGAGCCGCGGTAGGTTGCAAAATGGAACTGACGATCCAATTCCAAAAATTCTTCAACCTCAGCGGATTGCTCCATCCGGTTGGCTAAATCATCTAGTTGCTCCAGCGTTTCTTTAGTCAAGTGCTCGGCAGAAAAACGCAGAAGGAGTGGCTCGATGCGTTCCCTGGTCTGATACACCTCTGAGCACTCCGCCATAGTGAGGCTTGCCACCCAGGCGCCCGTGTTGGCCACCATGCGCACAAGTCCTTCAGTTTCTAATTGGTGCAAGGCTTCGCGAACAGGGATGCGCGATCCTCCATAGCGGGCCGAGAGATCATCCTGGATGATGCGACTGCCGGGAGGATATTCGCCCCCCAGAATCGACTGTCGTAACCCATCAGCAATACGTTCACTGGCAGTGCCATCGCGCTGGGTTTGAGACAGAGTCATGGTGATCTCTATTCTGCCGGCCTGGCGGGGTGCCACAGAATCACGTCGGAATCTTTTTCATACGCCTTACCATCGGGGAAACTCACCAGTTCACACTGCATGCCCCAGGGGGTGAGAAAGTATTGCCACCGCTGACCGAGACTGGCGTTCTGAGAGGCGACAATATCTCCCATGAGCTCCACGCCGAGAGTTTTCAGATACGCCACAGCCACATCGAGATCATCGACATAGAAAGCAAGGTGGTGGCCACCGATGTCCGAGTTGGAAGGCTGGTTCTGTTGGGGGCCAGGGGTTTCCCACTGGAAGATTTCGAAGTTTGGCCCGAACTGGCAGCGAAAGAAGCGCAGTTCCCGCATGACGGAGCGAGGATCAACGTGAAGTTGATCGGCTAGCCAATTGTCTTCACGAATAAAGGGGCCCAGGCTATAAACCTTTTCGCACCCAATAACGTCAACGAAGAAACGCTCTGCCTGATCGAGATTCGGCACCGTAAACCCGATGTGTTCGGTTCCTCGTAGTCCGGGTATCGCCATTGATCCACACTCCTGCATCGTTGATTGCATACAGTATGGCTCATTGAGCGGACTTTTTCTACCGACAATCCCTAAAATATCGTGACATTGGATACAATGTGGTGTAGCGTGGCGGAAACATCACGAGCGATGACAAGTGTTATTGCTCCGCTCAGCGCAGAGAGAAGAACTAACGTGTCGAAAGAAACCCCCCTGAAACCACTCGAGCCCTGGGTTAAGGTATCGACGACAAAATCCGATTGGGAAGAGGCTGATCCCGCTCTGCTGGCCACCATGCTTGGCCAGCTTCACCTCATTCGTGCGTTTGAGGAAACAGTGTTAGAGCTTGCAGGCGAAGGCCTGGTTCACGGCCCAGCGCACTCCTCTGTAGGGCAAGAGGGTGGAGCGGTTGGCTCGGGATTGAGCCTGAGACCGACTGATGCTGTTAATGGTTCTCACCGAGGCCACCACCAGTTCCTCGCCAAGGCGTTGGGCTATGTTGCGCCCTCGGGACTTGACCTAAAGAACTTGGTCACTAAGGACATTCAAACCGTGGTGCAGCGCACCATGGCCGAAATTCTCGGTCTCGCGCAGGGTTTCTGTAAAGGTCGGGGCGGCTCGATGCATTTGCAGTGGCATGAGGCAGGGGCGCTAGGCACTAACGCCATCGTTGGTGGTGGGGTTCCTCTCGCTGCGGGTAACGCTTTTGCTCAACAGCGCTCGGGTACGACCGATATGACCGTGACCTATTTTGGTGATGGTGCGGTGAACATTGGCTCCGTTCTCGAGAGCATGAACCTCACGGCAGCCTGGGACATTCCGCTGATCTTCTTTATTGAAAATAATCTCTATGCCGTATCCACCACAGTGGAGGAGGCAACGCGTGAATCACGACTTTCAGGTCGTGGCGTTGGTTTCGGTATCCCTTCTTTCCGCGTGGATGGAATGGACCCACTGGCGGTGTATTTGACCATGCAAAAAGCAGAGCAATACACCAGAGAGGGCAAAGGCCCCGTGGTGATCGAAGCCGAGGTTTACCGCTTCTTCCACCAAAACGGAGCTTTCCCTGGTTCCGCCTTTGGTTACCGATCTAAAGAAGAAGAAGAATCGTGGAGAGCGCGCGACCCCCTGACACTGGTGGCAAAGCAGATGAAAGCTCTCGGGCTCATTGATGACAAAGGCGTAAAGCTGGTGCGTGAACAAGCCCAGGCCGCTATGGCTGCAGCCGCCCTAGAGCTTGTGGAGCAAGATCCCGCCGGCAAACCTGGTGTTCGCCGGATTAAGCCTGATTTGTGGCCAGAGCCCGGATTTGTTGATGTGGGCGTGCGGGGAGATTTGAGCGAACTCTCTGCGGCGAGGACCCAAGAACGCTCTGACTACAAGGGTGAGCTCAAGGATGTGCGCTTTGTTGACGCCGTCGCTGCTGTGATGGATCGCAACATGGAACAGGATGCTCGCATCATGATTCTTGGTGAAGACGTTCACCGCTTAAAGGGTGGAACGAACGGTGCGACCAAAGGACTGACCGATAAGTATCCCGGTCGAGTATTGGGTACACCTATTTCGGAAAATGCTTTCGCCGGATTGGGTGGAGGTCTGGCCCTGGATGGGCGGTATCGCCCCGTAGTTGAATTCATGTATCCAGATTTCCTCTGGGTGGCAGCCGATCAGGTTTTTAACCAAATTGGAAAAGCACGCCACATGTTTGGTGGCGAATCTGCGGTTCCTTTGGTGCTGCGCACGAAAGTAGCCTTGGGAAGCGGCTATGGTTCCCAGCACCTGATGGACCCAGCGGGAATCTTTGCCACCGCGCCAGGGTGGCGCATCATGTCGGCATCTAACCCTTTTGACTACATCGGGATGATGAATGCGGCACTCGCATGCGATGACCCGGTACTGATGATCGAACATGTCGATTTGTATGGAACGACGGGGGAAATCCCTGTTTCTGATCTGGATTACCAGATTCCCTATGGCACCGCTCGGGTGGTCCGAGAAGGCAACGACATGACGGTTCTGACATACATGTCGATGGTCAACCACAGTAGTGAAGCTATCGATTCAAGCGGTATTGATGCCGAGCTTGTAGATCTTCGGTTTTTGGATCGCGCAAGTCTCGATTGGGACACCGTGGGGGAGAGTATCCGCAAAACCAACAATGTCCTCATTGTTGAACAGGGCGCCCAGGGAACCTCATATGGGGGATGGTTAGCGGATGAAATTCAGCGACGATTCTTTGACTACCTCGACCAACCGGTTGAGCGTGTTACGGGTTCCGAAGCCTCACCGAGCATTTCCAAGGTCCTCGAGCGTGCTGCGATTGCTAGAACCGAAGAGGTTGTAGCCGGTCTACAGCGTGTCATGAATGCCAAGGGAGGCCGCTAATGGCAAGCATCATCCGTATGCCCGAGGTTCTTGCCGGCGCCACTGAAGGAGTGCTCTCAAACTGGTTGGTTAGCGAAGGCTCTGAGATCGCTGTGGGCGATGTGTTAGCCGAGATTGAAACCGAAAAAGCAACAGTGGAATATCAAGCTGAAGAAGCTGGTGTTGTGGCAAGAATTCTGATCAACCCGGGTGATGCTGCCGATGTGGGAACGCCAATTGCGATTTTTACCTTGGCTGGCGAAGGGGAAGCTGAAATAGCTCAAGCTCTTGCCGATGCCGGTGTGACCGAAAATACGAAGCCAGTTGCGACTGCGGCTAAATCTGAGGTAGCTAGCGCCACCGCCACGCCCAGTGCGCCGACGGTAGCGTCTACTTCCCCTCAAGCGCAGGAACCCGATTCCGCCGGTGGCCGTCTGTTTGTGAGCCCTCTGGTTCGCAAAATGGCCAAAGACAAGGGCATCGACCTCTCCGGCGTTAGCGGATCTGGGCCTGGCGGCCGCATTGTTAGAGCAGACTTTGATGCCTTTGTTGCGGGTGGGGGCCAGGCAATTGCCGTTAGCTCCACATCGGCCGCTCCTGCTGCGCCACAATCAGCTGCATCGTCAGCCTCAGCGGGGTATGTGGATATCCCCCACACCGGTATGCGCAAAGCAATTGCGCGCAGACTCACAGAGTCAAAGTCGAGTGTCCCGCATTTCTATCTCAGCGCTGATTGTCGCGTAGACAAGCTGTTGGCTGCCAGAAAAGAAGTTAATGAAGCTAAGGGTATAAAGATTTCGGTCAATGACTGGGTCGTTAAGGCTGTGGCCTTGGCATTGATGGATGTTCCCGATGCGAATGTCATCTGGAGTGATGACGCCATGCGCAGGTTTGATTCGGCCGACATCGCTATTGCTGTGGCAACCGAGGGGGGATTGTTCACGCCGGTGATTCGAGGTGTCGACAGGCTGTCTCTGATCGAGATTAATACCCTGATTGTTGATGCCGCAGCTCGAGCACGTTCGGGCAAAATTAAGCAGGAGGAGATTGAGGGCGGAAGTTTCGCTGTCACCAACCTTGGCATGTATGGGACCAAAGAGTTCTCCGCCATCATCAACCCCCCGCAGTCAGGGATTCTGGCGGTGGGCGCTGCTAGTGCTCAGGCGGTCGTCGAAAATGGCCAGGTGGTTGTCGCTCAGGTGATGACGGTGACCCTGTCAGCTGATCACCGTGCTGTCGACGGTGCCTTGGCTGCGCAGTGGCTGCAGGCGTTCCAAAATCACATCGAAAGCCCTTTGGGGATGTTGATTTAGCGAGTGTCTGGTGGCGTTTAGCCTGACCTGATTGGTTATTCCATCGCAGAGGACGCTGTGCTGGGACTGATTAAGGGTGGTGCTAAGGCTTTGGTTTCGCACAACATCACCGTGAACGGCTATGGCCCGGGTGTTGTTGCCACTGAGTTGTGGAAGCAGCTCGATAAGGACTTGGTCGAGATCGGAATGTTCGAAAAGCAGGGTCAGTCCATGGACTCCCTCGCTGAGAACATGATTCTCATGAAGCGCTACTCCTACCCGGAGGACGTGCAGGGGACCGCCTCATTCTTGGCAAGTCCCGAAAGTGACTATATGACCGGTCAGCTCATCATGATTGATGGCGGAATGGTGATGCAATAACACTTCACTCCCGTGATGCTGTGGCTCCCTTGATGGGGGCCACACTTCGTTAACGCTCAGGGTGTGACTATTTGACGAGAACCCGGGCAGTGGGGTAATCGATAATGAGATCAGTAATCAGATCGGCTGCCAGGGCGCCCCTAAGGCTATCCAGTCGAGATTCGCCGGAGACGACGCATAACCGCCTGGGCGCCTCTCTTATCACATCGAGGCCGGGGCCGCTCGAGCGCAGGTTAATGGCGATGTCGTTCCATCCTCCATCCGCTCGATAAAACACGGTAGCCACATCGCCAACGACACCCTCAGCGCTGAGCGCCAACACATCAGCGTCGCTGAGATAACCCCCGGCGTAAACCTGTGAGGGGACCTCTGCATAAATGGAGCCCAAACCAAACAGTGCGATATCTAGTCTTTTTTGCAGCTCAACGATGCGGGCTGTGCTGCGTTCGCGCCAGAGCGCTGCTTTCGTGTCAGGATCGTCAAAAAAGGCCGGAACCGGGAAGTGGGTAACTTGCGCACCAAAAGCTTCACCGAAACGACTCAGAATTTCGCTTGAGTACGTGACGCCGGTGGTGTGGTCGTTACCGGCACCGTTGAGCTGAACAACGTCCAATTTGGAAAGCGGTTTCTTTACTAAATGTCGGCTTACTGCACTTATGGTGGAACCCCAGGCAATGCCCATGGTCATGTTTGAGTCCAAAAAGTCCCCGAGCATTCGTGCAGCACTGACAGCAACTCTGTCCAATCGATCAATATGGGAGGTTCTTTCGGGAACCGGGACGAGGCTGGTGGATACGCCCCACCGGCGTTTTATTTCTCGCTCGATACGCTGGGGAGCTTCCGTGGGGGAGATGACTTTAATTTCCACGATTCCGCGGCTTCGGGCTAGGTCTAGCAGGCGGGATACCGAAGACCTGGACACATTGAGCTCATCTCCGATTGCTTCCATCGTGAGATCTTGCATGTAGTAGAGCTGCGCGGCTTTCCACGCATCACGGAATCTGGAGGTGTCTTTATCGGCGGCGACCATGGAACACAGTCTTGCACGTTTGTTCATTCAAGTTGCGCGAATGTGCGATTGCTAAGAATATGACAGACAACCGGCGAAATCTGCGACGAGGCAGAAGGAGTGATCGATAGTGGCCAGAACAGCATCTAAGGCTCAGGCAAATGAACGACTTGCCGACATCTGGTCCATGCCTGTTGCCGACGTGCTGATTGTTGGCGGTGGGATCAACGGCCTAGCCACCTTTAGGGACCTAGCCCTTCAAGGTGTCTCCGTTGCTCTGGTGGAGCGCAAAGATTTCTGTTCTGGCGCGTCAGCGGCGTCATCGCACATGATTCACGGTGGGGTTCGCTACCTTGAAAACGGCGAATTGCGCCTGGTTCGCGAGTCCTTGCAAGAGCGAAACCGCCTCCTTGCTGCTGCGCCGCACTACGTGCGACCACTCAAGACCACCATTCCTATCTACTCGGTGATTTCCGGTTTACTTGCGGCTCCTCTTCGTTTGCTTACACACACCCAAGGAAAGCCCAAGGAGCGTGGGGCGCTGCTGATCAAAATTGGTCTGGTGATTTATGACCTGTTTGGGCGAGATGGTGGAAAGATGCCACGCCACACTTTTCTTGGTCGCAAAAAATCTTTAGAACAATTGCCGCACCTCGACCCTTATGTGAAATTCACCGCCACGTATTACGACGCCGCCATGGAAAACCCCGAGCGCCTCGCACTCGATGTCCTCAAAGATGCTCTGGGCGCAGGCGCCCATGCCCGTGCGGCCAATTATGTTTCTGCCGTTGGTTTCCGCGATGGAGCGGTCATCTTGCGCGATGAGCTCACCGGTAACGAGATTCCCTTCACTGCAAAGGTCATTGTCAATGCCAGTGGCCCTTGGACAGACCTCACTAACGCAGCTGTTGGGACACCAACCCACTACATGGGTGGAACAAAGGGTTCGCATATTGTGTTGGATAACCCCGAGCTTTTTGCCGCGTGTGATGGGCGAGAAATTTTCTTTGAAAACAGTGATGGGCGCATCGTGTTGATGTATCCCATTGAGAATCGGGTCTTGGTGGGCACGACGGACATTCCCGTCGACATGACCAGCGACGTTTCTTGCACGGATGAAGAAGTCGACTATTTCTTCCGGTTGGTTCAGCGAGTGTTCCCAAATGTTGAGACCCATCATTCCCAGATTGTTTACCGATATTCAGGCGTGCGGCCCTTGCCTGCCAGCGAAGACACTAACCCCGGTGTTGTCTCTCGCGACTATCGCATTGTTCAGACCCACTTAGGCGATCAGACTCCTCTGCTTTCGCTAGTGGGTGGAAAATGGACCACCTTCCGTGCGCTTGGCGAACACCTGGCCAACGAGGTAATGGCCTTACTGTCCTGGAAGCGAAAGACCTCCACAGAATCACTATCGATCGGTGGTGGCCACGGCTTCCCGCTTACGGCCGAGGGGCGAAGCGCGTGGGTAAACTCACACGCTTCTAGTGTGAGTCACGAACGAGGAGAGCAGCTCCTGGTCAGATATGGAACCTTTGCCGCGGCAATAATTGATGATCTTGAGGGATCCGGGGATGAAGCGCTCAAGAACCACGAGGCCTATTCCGCGGGGGAAATAAGCTGGCTCGTTCGCAACGAGTGGGTCGTGAGCTTGAGCGATCTGGTGCACCGTCGGACCAGCATGGCTTTTAGTGGTTCACTGAGCAAGAAGCTACTTGCAGAATTAGCACAACTGATGGCTCCACTGCTTGGGTGGTCAGCCGGCGATGTGCAAAAACAAATCAAAACAATCGCGCTAGAGGAGGGCAGCTCTACATGAGTCTTGAGCTTAAAAACATCCGACTTGTCGAAGGTGGCGAGGACTGGATTTCTGACGTGTCGTTGACGTTTAACCAGGGCATCAACGTCCTTGTGGGACCCAATTTGGCCGGAAAAACCACGCTAATGCGGATCATTGCAGGGCTCACGAAGCCCACCGAGGGATCCTTGTGGCTCAACGGGGTTGATATCACCGATTTGAGTGTGCAAAAGCGATCGGTGTCGTTTGTCTACCAACAATTCATTAACTACCCAGCATTTTCTGTCTTTGACAACATCGCGTCCCCGCTAAAAGTTGCTGATGAAAAGTTCTCTAAGGAGCTCATCACTGCCCGGGTTGAAGAACTTGCAACGCTGTTGGGACTGACTCCTCTGCTCAAGCGTAAACCTGACGAGCTTTCGGGTGGTCAGCAACAGCGCGTCGCGATTGCGCGAGCGCTGGCGCGAAAAGCTGACCTCGTTCTCCTAGATGAGCCGTTAGCCAACCTTGACTACAAGTTGCGCGAGCAGCTTCGCGAGGAGTTGCAGGAGATTTTTGCCGAGACTGACAACGTTGTGCTCTACAGCACAGCAGAACCCTCGGAAGCCCTGGATTTCGCTACTCACACGGTGGTAATGAACCAAGGCAGCGTTCAGCAGGTTGGTGATGCTCTGGGGCTCTACCAAAACCCAGCATCGATGACGGTGGCGGAGGCGCTGAGCGATCCACCCATTAATCTGGTGAGCTCGAAAAGCTCAGCAAAGAATATTTCCTTCGGTTCGGTGTCGATTCCCTTCACTCATAAATCCATAGGTGATAGGGCTTCGTTCACGCTGGGTCTCCAGCCACACCGAATTCATCTCTACCGCGAGCATTCGAGTGATATTGAGTTCCACGGTGTGGTTCAACTCGCAGAGGTAACCGGAAGTATTACCTACATTCACCTGACCTTAGACACAGACGAGTACGTCGTCATTGAGATTGATGGTGCCCACCCGGTGGATCCTGACACCAGAGTTACCGGGTTCTTCCCGGTATCGGAGCTATATGGCTTTGATACAGAAACGGGAGAAACTTTGTTTGTTCCGAAAACGGGGGTGAAGTAATGGCTGAGATTATTTTGGACAATATCGCCCACAGTTATGACAGTGGTGCGACGTACGCCCTCAAGAAGATCGACATGACGTGGGAAGACGGCAAGGCTTACGCTCTGCTGGGCCCCAGCGGCTGCGGAAAGTCAACACTTCTCAACATTATGTCCGGCATCGTTAAGCCCTCTCAGGGACGTATTTACATCGACGGTGTCGATATCACTGACAAACCGACCGAAGAGCGGAACATCGCACAGGTTTTCCAGTTCCCGGTCCTCTACGACACGATGAGCGTTCGAAAGAACCTCGAGTTTCCGCTGAAAAATCGAAAAGTTCCCCCCGCAGAAATCGAAAAGCGGGTCTCAGAAATCGCCCGGCTGCTAGATATCGAAGATGACCTAGATATCAGGCCAGGAAAGCTGCGATCGGATCTTCAGCAGATTGTGAGCCTCGGTCGCGGCCTGGTGCGTAGCGACGTCGCTGCCATCTTGTTTGATGAGCCCTTGACCGTCATTGACCAAAACTTCAAGTGGACTCTGCGAAACCGACTCAAGCGTCTCCACATCCAGACCGGACTCACTCTTGTCTATGTCACCCATGATCAAACCGAGGCCCTGACCTTCGCGGACAAAGTGCTGCTGATGAATGATGGTGAAGTTGTGCAGACAGGTTCCGCTGAGGACCTGTTTCTTGAGCCACAACACGAATTCTCCGGATATTTCATTGGCTCACCGGGCATGAACTTCCTCGATGTTGAGCTCAAGGATTCGGTTGTCTCCTGTGAGGGCCAGGTATTGGGCAAGGCTGGCGAAGCCGGAATGAATGGCTCCTACCGCCTGGGTGTGCGACCCGAGTTCGTTCTTCCCGGTGGCACCGGCGGCATCATGATGACCGTGCAAAGGGTCGAAAACCGTGGTGGCTACCAGTTACTGAAACTGGGGCTGGGATCGGCGAGCGTGCTCTCAAAGGTGGGAACAGACGTCGTCGTTGCCGTTGGTGACAAGGTGCCTTTTGTTTTCGTTCCCGAGAGAACTTTTCTTTATGAGGACAAGATCATGCGGTCCCTTGTGGGACCTGCAGGAAAGGTGCGATAGGTCATGTTGAGCAAACCCAAAAATAACAGGGCATGGTTCCTTGTTCTCCCGGTTGTGATCGTTGTTGCCTTCACCGCCATCATTCCGTTGATGACGGTGGCGAATTACTCGATTCAGGATGTGTTTAGTCCCACCAACCGCCTCTACGTCGGACTCGACTTCTTTAGGCAAATCGCTACGGACCCGTCGATTATTGCCGCCTTCCAGCGAAACCTCACGTTTTCCGCTGAGATTCTCTTAATCGAGATTCCCTTGGGGATCATCATTGCCAGGTTGATGCCTCGCGACGGATGGAAAGCGGCTGCAGCCCTCGTTGTGGTGGCCATTCCTCTGGTCATCCCCTGGAACGTGGTAGGTATCGTGTGGCGGATTTTGGCCAGGCCCGATGTTGGTCTTCTGGGTGTGGCCATAAACCAGGTTCGTCCATTTGATATTGGTAATACCCCGGCAGATGCCTGGTTCACGATGGTGGCCATGGACGTGTGGCACTGGACGCCGCTGGTGACGCTCTTGGTTTATGCCGGCCTACGGTCAATTCCTCAGGCCTATTACCAAGCGGCAGCAATCGATGGCGCATCAGCATGGTCTGTCTTTAGATTCGTTGAGCTTCCTAAGCTACGTCGAGTCTTAATGATTGCGCTGCTGCTGAGGTTCATGGACTCGTTCATGATCTATGCCGAGCCTTACATTCTTACCGGTGGCGGGCCGGGAACGTCCACGGAAGTAATGAGCATTTTGCTTTCAGTGCTCGCCGTAATCCAGTTTGATTTGGGTAAGGCTGCCGCCTTCTCCTTGATTTACTTCCTAATTATCCAGGTGCTTTCTTTCATTTTCTTCACCGTGCTGACTCTTGATGAGCGCCCCGGGGCAACGAAGAAGGAACCAAGACGTAAGAGAGCGCGAGTAGCGCCCGGCGAAGCCGCTGCAGCTGAGGAAGGAGCCCGGTCATGACCACCACGACGATTCCCATAATGGCGGGACCGCGACGTAGTTCCTATTTCGATTGGCGCAGCTGGGTGTTCTGGCTGCTCATGGCAGTGTGGTCAATCCCGCTGCTGTGGCTCATGTCCATGTCGGTTCGCTACAACGAAGACATTCTGAGCACTTTTGAGGTCATTCCCTCGCGGATCTCGTTTAGAGGCTATGCAGAGTTCTTCTCGGAGCCACTCTGGTACGGGGCGTTTATTAATTCGATGAGCTATACGACGATGAACATGGTGCTCTCCGTCGCGGTGGCGTTGCCAGCTGCTTACGCCTTTAGCCGCTACACCTTCTCGGGAGATAAGCACCTGTTCTTCTGGCTGTTGACCAACCGGATGGCCCCAGCTGCTGTGTTCCTGTTGCCGTTTTTCCAGATGTATCAGGCAGTGGGCCTTTTTGACACGACCTATGCCGTGGCGCTAGCTCACATGTTGTTCAATGTTCCTCTGGCGGTGTGGATTCTTGAAGGGTTTATGTCGGGTGTGCCTAGACAACTCGATGAAATCGCCGAAATCGACGGGTATAAGTTTGGTCGTTTCTTCCTGACCATCTTTATTCCCATGATTCGCTCCGGTATCGGCGTCACCATGTTCTTCACCTTTATGTTCAGCTGGGTGGAGCTCCTTATCGCTAAGACACTGACGGGTCCGAACGCTATGCCACTAGCCGTGCAGATGTCGACAACCTCTACAGCAGCCGGCCTCGACTGGGCACTACTTTCTGCCGCAGGGGTTATCGCGATTATCCCTGGCGTCATTGTGATTTGGTTCGTGCGAAATTACATCGCTAAAGGCTTCGCGTTAGGACGGGTGTAACCATGTTTAGTTGGATGTATTGGACCATTCCGGTCGCCATTGCTTTCTCGCTGATTTTCTTGATGATTGCGGGAATGACGGTGTGGGGTCACCTACGCCCGCCCCACCGTCGAAAAGGATTTCTTCGCATTGTCACCGACCGGGGTGAGCGGGTTTACATCGCGCTCGTTGCCTTTGCCCTCGTAATGGTGAGTTCCTTTGCAATTGAGGGCACTGATTCCTGGATTTCTGCAGGGGTCGGTGCCGCAGTAGCGGCGGTGGTCCTCAAATGGGGATAAACCGAGATTTGGCCAATCCAGCGACGGATTGGTCATGGGAGAAGGGCCCTAATGCTCCTTCTCCAAACCCACAGTCGGGTGGTAGAAGTTTTACCAGCTGGCAATTGACGAAAGGTAAAAAATGAGCACAAGAAACGTCCTTTCCCGGACGCGGAATGTCCTCGCCCTTTCCACGGCAACTCTTCTGCTTGCATCAGCTTGCGCTGGCGCAACGGGAGGCGCTCAAGATAGCGAAACTTCGGTTCCCGCTCTCGAAGGCACAGCCGAAGAAAAGGCAGCTCAGTTCATCGATTTGTACTTCCAGGAGAGCACCCTCTCCAAGGAAGAGCAGATGGACGAGTTGACGTGGTTCATCGAGGCAGCAAAACCTTATGCAGGTTTGGATGTGAACGTTCTCTCTGAGAATATTCCAACCCACGCATACGAGTCTGAAACTCTCGCCGCGGTGTTCTCCGAATTGACCGGAATCAACCTAACCCATTCTTTGATGGGTGAGGGCGAGGTCATGGAGATCATTTCGACAGAGATTAAGACCCGCACGTCGGTGTATGACGGCTACGTCAACGACACCGACTCGATCGGTGGTCACCAACGTGGTGACTATGTTTACCCGATCTCCACATTGCTAGAGTCTTCACCGACCTTGCCTACGCTTGACCTTGAAGACTTTATTGGTCTGAGCTTCGGTACTGGTTCTGACGGCGTTATCTACCAGATGCCTGACCAGCAGTTCGCGAACCTTTACTGGTTCCGTTACGACTGGTTCTCTGACCCAGACATCCAGCAGCAGTTCAAGGACATTTATGGTTATGACCTTGGCGTGCCGGTGAACTGGTCGGCTTATGAAGACATTGCAGTGTTCTTCTCGACCGAGGTAAATGGTGATGGAACCATCGATGGTGAAAAGGTCTATGGCCACATGGATTATGGTGCGAAGCACTTCTCACTCGGGTGGCGCTTCACCGACGCATGGCTCTCGATGGCTGGAAACGGTGACACCGTATTTGACCCCGAGACCGGAGATCGCACTCCTAACGGTATTCCCGTTGACGAGTGGGGTATTCGCGTTGAGAACTGTAGCCCCGTTGGATCTTCTGTAACCCGCGGTGGTGACACGAACGCTCCTGCTTCGGTCTACGCCGTTCAGAAGTACCTCGACTGGTTCGAATTCGCACCTGACGGAGCGCAGAACATCAACTTCGATGAGTCTGCTGGTGTTGTGGGTCAGGGTTCCGTAGCTCAGCAGATGTTCTGGTACACAGTGTTCACCAGGGCAACTATTGACTCGCCCGCTATGAGCGACGAAAACGGCGATGCCGTATGGCGTATGGCTCCTAGCCCCCACGGTTCATACTGGCAAGAAGGCAACAAGCTGGGTTACCAGGATGCAGGTGCCTGGACATTCATGGAGCACGCTGACGCTGACAAGCGTGACGCTGCATGGCTCTATGCTCAGTTCGTAACCTCGAAGACGGTAGACGTTGCTAAGTCGATTCAGGGATTAACCTTCATCCGTGACTCGACGGTCAACCACCAGTTCTTCACCGACAATGCTGCGGCATACGGTGGATTGGTGGAGTTCTATCGTTCACCCGACCGTGTGAACTGGACCCCCACAGGAACCAACGTTCCTGATTACCCCTCGATGTCTGCACTGTGGTGGCAGGCAATCGGCTCCGCAGCAGCTGGCGAAATGACTGCTCAAGAAGCTATGGACGAACTGGCTACCGGCCAGGACGAGATCATGGCCCGTCTTGAGGCATCAGGCATTCACAGCGAATGTGGTGTGAAGCTCAATGAGGAACGCGACGCTCAGTACTGGCTTGACCAGGATGGCGCACCGTTCCCCAAGCTGGCTAATGAGAAGCCCGGCGCGGAAACTGTTCCTTACGACGAACTCGTCGATGGATGGTCTCGCGGTGAGTCTTACCTCAAGTAGTCGGT
>LIAY01000018.1 GCA_001438965.1 Microbacteriaceae bacterium BACL25 MAG-120322-bin65
CGAATTTTCTGAGCAATGAGAGGAACATCTTCGTTTGTGCTATTCATGCACCTCATGGTGGCCGGCACACCATCAAGAAGGGGGAAGTTATCCCCAATTACAGACCGAGAACGAGCCCTGCCACCACAAAATAGATAACCAAACCTGTGGCGTCAACGAGCGTTGTCACGAGCGGTGCTGAAATAACCGCAGGGTCAATATTCAATGTCTTTGCCATCAGTGGCATCAGCGACCCGACAGTGGCAGCCCATATACAAACCAAGACCACCGAGACTCCCACGGTGATGCCAACACCAATTCCTGCCACAATCCAGCCTGCAGCCAGAGCCAATCCACCAAGAGCAAGCCCTAGAACCAGACCCACCCGAGATTCACGCCACGCAACGCGCAGGGCATCAGAGGGCCTAACCTCACCGATGGCAAGCGCTCGAACGGCACTAGTTGCGGCCTGCGCTCCCACGTTGCCCCCAGTCCCCACCAGGAGCGGGATGAACAGCGCTAAAGCAGTAACGGCTTCGAGAGAGGATTCAAAAAGTTGCAAGACGGACACGGTGAGCGTTGCGGCAACAATGAGAATCAGCAGCCACACCACGCGAAGCCCAGCCAGTCGAATCGGGCTTGCCGAGAGGTAGTGGCCGGAAGATGGAAGTGTGGCAGCTTGGCGCGCCACATCCTCGGTGTCGGCTTTTTCAATAAGTTCGAGAGCATCGTCCACGGTGAGCACACCAAGAACACGATCTTCTGAATCCACTACCAGGAGACCCAGCCGGTTGGTCTCTTGGACGAGGCGAGCAGCCCGTTCGGCATTTTCTGTTACCGCGATGCTGGGGGCGCCACGATCGGCTAGATCCCCCGCCGTGAGCGTGTCATCGGCCATCACAACGTGGCTGAGATCCATCACACCAAGCATTTTTCGCTCCCGATCTACCACCGCCAAAATATCAATCGTCTCCGCGTCAATGCCTTTGCGTTTGACCACGTTAAGAATCTCTGGCACAGGAGTATCGGCATGCACCGTGACAACCTCGGGGCTCATCACTCGACCCACGGACCCTTCCGGGAACCCCAACAGGGACGCCGTCATAGCGCGTTCTCTCGTGCTCAAACCCTGCAAAACTCGGTGGACAAACGTTGCCGGTGCTTCACCTAGCATTCGCGCCCGGTCATCCGGGTCCATGGATTCCAGGGTCTCTCTAAACGCTTGATCGCGCATGCCATTGAGAAGCTGCTGTTGCGCCCTGGCATCAAGTTCTTCAAACACTTCTAGGGCTCGGTCTCGCCCCAACAATCGCCACACCAGAGCGGATTCAACGGCATCGAGGCGGGTGAATTCTTCCGCTATGTCGTGAGGAGCCCGGCCATCAAGCCAGGCAACAATCTCGGAGACCTGACCCCTAGCCAAAGCATCCTTAAGCTCAATGTCGCCAGCTTCATCCATTAGGGCTTACTTTCTGACTCGCTCGTGCGCATGGCAGCAACAGCTTGTTGATGAGCCCCGGGTTCCACCACCACCCGATAAGACTGGGCAATAAGTTGTTGCATGGAACGGAAATTACGCCTAGAGCCTTTAGCCAGGGTAAAGAACACCATGCCCACCACCATGCCCACCCCAGCGCCAATCAGTAAACCGGCAAGAATCGGGGTAATGAGGTCCGTTGGCGAAACAATAACGAAGACTAAACCGGCGAGAATTCCCAGCCATGACCCGCTCATCGCGGCAGATAATGCGGCCCTGCCATAGCCGATCTTTCCCGTAATGCGCTCGACCACGCTCACATCAGAACCCACGATCGCTAATGCGCGAGCCGGCACCCCTTCTCCGACCAAGGAATTAACCAGACTCTGGGCTTCGGAATAAGCATCAAAACTCGCTAATGTCTCACCTCTGGGAATCGACAAAGAAGCTTCGCTACGACGGCTAGGAAATCTACTGGTTTGACTCACCCCACCATTCTCACACCCCCCTGGCTTAGGGTTAGCACCATCAGCCATTTCAGGGAGATTGTGTGTCACTGACTAACAACGACATCCAGGTAGCGCTCTCCGCTGTTATTGATCCGGAGTTGCGGGCACCGATAACGGATCTCGGCATGGTCGATCGCATCGAGGTCTCCGATTCGAGAGTGGATGTCAGGGTTCTGCTCACCATTGTGGGATGCCCAGCAGCCAACGCCATCGAGCGCGATGTCCGTGCAGCGCTGGGCCAAGCCTCGGGAGATCGAGAGATTGACCTAGAGATGGGGGTGATGAACCCCGAGCAGCGCGGCGCGCTAATCTCCAAACTTCGTTCTGGCAAGAAACCCACCAACCCCTTCACACCTGAGTCGTTAACCCGGGTGATTGCTATCTCCAGTGGAAAAGGTGGGGTGGGGAAGTCCACCATCACAGTCAACCTGGCCGCGGCAACAGCAAAGCGCGGCTTTCGCGTCGGAATTATTGATGCCGACGTATTTGGGTTCTCAATTCCGGGGCTTCTAGGAATCGCAGGCGTCACTCCCACGCGGATTGACGACATGATGCTTCCACCGGTGGCTTTTGACCTCAAGGTCTTATCGATTGGCATGTTCCTGAAGGAAGATCAAGCAGTGGCCTGGCGCGGCCCGCTACTGCACCGAACTTTGGAGCAGTTTCTGACCGAAGCATATTTTGGCGACCTCGATTTTCTTTTCCTTGACCTGCCACCGGGCACAGGTGACATCGCTATATCTGTGGGTCAACTACTCCCCCACGCGGAAATTGTCGTGGTGACAACACCGCAGCCCTCTGCCTCAGATGTGGCGTGGCGGTCCGGTGATGTGGCACGACAAACTGGTCAAAGCGTGCTGGGGGTCATTGAAAATATGGCTGCCACCACGTTGCCTAATGGCCAACGCCTCGACGTGTTTGGCTCGGGTGGCGGTGTAGCCACCGCAGAGAAACTCGGGGTGGCGTTATTGGGCAGTGTCCCGCTCTCCATTGAGCTTCGCGAATCAGGCGATCAGGGAAAGCCACTGGTGATAGAAAACGACGGTGATCCTGCGGCTATAGAAATCGAGAGAATCGCCCGAGAGATCGCAATAGCCGGGAAGTCACGAAAAGGTAAGAACCTTCCGCTCTCAAGCTCAACCTCCTAGTCGAGCAACACCAAAACGGCCGCGGCCATTAGGGCGGTGGCGACAACTGCGCTAAGCAGTGGGCCTGAAATTTTCCTCGACACCGCACTTCCGAGAACGACGCCTGGGATGGACCCCACCAGCAAGCTGAGCAGAAGGGAAAAATCAACGAGTCCGGTCACTAAATATCCCAGTCCTGCAGTCAGAGCAATTGGGACAGCCAAGAGTAGGTCAGTTCCAACCAAACTCTGTGGTGTGGTCCCTCGCGGAGAAAGTCTCGTCAACAACGCCATGCCTAAAGCCCCAGCCCCGACCGAGGTCATAGAAACGGCAAGGCCGATGCCCGCCCCGCCTGCAGGGGCAACCCAAGAATTAGATGCCACCTCCGTCGAGGGATTAACCGGCTTCTGTTTTCTGCGAAGCCTCAGAAAAAGACTGATCGACGCCAAACCGATGATCACCCCTAATGGGTATTTAAGCCACGAGGTGTCCATCTCAAGCTCTACAACTGCAATCACAATGCCAGCGCCCATCACTGCACCCGCTACCCCGCCAATCCACAAGCGCTTCAGCAGCCGCCACTGGATGACACCGGCTCGCATGTGGGTGACTCCGCCCACCAACTTGGTGATGGTGGCATAAACCAGATCAGTGGCAATCGCGACCGGAGCGGCGACACCAAAACCGAGTATCAAGATTGGTGTCATGAGCGCGCCAGCGCCCACACCAGTCAGACCTACAAGGAACCCCACAAGCGCGGCCGCCGCGCTTGTCAACAGTTCTATTTCCACCCGGCAACTATGGCGCAAGATGCTCAGTTAGTCAAGAAAGAGGGAAAGGTAGATGTATAAATGGCGCATATCTGGTAAGTTTCTCTTTCGTGACAGTTTCTAATCTAATCTCGTCCGCTTTAGACGGCTCTCTGTGGAGCGCAAAGAGCCTCCACGAATCACTCGCCGGGCGGCAGGACGCGCCCTCTGAACGCACAGTTTTGCGCACCATCTCAGATTTCTTTGCGCCTGAGGTGATTACTGACCTTGATGAAGTAACAAACTCTGAAGGCCACGCGCTCAATCCCCTCATCACTCAACCGCTGAAGAACTGGGCAAGCTCCAAGCGCAAGTCGTTAGAAATTCTTCAGGTCATCGAAAGAGACGGTTGCAACCTAGTTATTTTGGCCAATCTAGCGGGAAGACTGATGTGGACGGCCGTTAAGGACGCAGATGAAACTTCTCTCCAGGCCGCACTGGTGAGGCTTGTCATCGCCCGCGGTGGCGGCGTTGGAATCCTCCCCCATGGCGACACTGCGCAAATGTTGGAAACTGCCGACTTACCGGAATCAGCGCAGAGCCTCGCTAGCTTGTTGCCACCCGTTGCCTACCGACCACCACGTCCCGATTGGACCCCCGCGCAAACAAGCCACCGCCACTTGGATGAACTAGAGCGCGAAAGTATTGAAATTATCCGCGAAGCGTATGCGGCAGCATCCAACCCGGCCATGCTGTTTTCGATGGGCAAGGACAGCATGGTGATGCTGTCCTTGGCTCTGAAGGCTTTCGCCCCCGAACCACTCCCCTTCCCTCTCGCTGTCATTGACACAAGGTGGAAATTTCAGGACATGTATCGCTTCCGGGAATATCTCCAATCCCGCGCTGACCTCTCGGTCATGGTTTATATAAATCCTGAAGCCATTGAACGAGATATGAACCCCTTTGATTTTGGTTCAGCACTCCACACCGACATTACGAAAACCCAGGCTTTGCGAAAAGTTCTTGACCAACATGACTTCGATTTTGTCTTCGGGGGGGCACGCCGGGACGAAGAAAAGTCGCGGGCCAAAGAGCGTGTTTTTTCTATCCGCAGCGCATCTCACGGTTGGGATCCGAAAAACCAGAGACCAGAGCTGTGGAATCTCTACAACACAACGCTCGTGGATGGTCAAAAGATGCGGGTCTTCCCGCTGTCGAACTGGACCGAGCTCGATATTTGGAGATACATAGAGAGAGAAAGCATCGAGTTGGTCCCGCTTTACCTCTCGAAGTTGCGTCCCTACGTGGAAAGAAACGGGTCGCTGATCATGATCGATGATGAGCGCTTTCCTCTTGAGCCAGATGAGAAGGTGCACTTTGACTTCATCCGTTTTCGCACACTCGGTTGTTACCCACTCACTGGTGGGGTGAAATCTCGCGCCACTTCTGTATCCGACATAGTCACTGAAATTGAGGCGACACACGTTTCCGAGCGAAGCTCCCGCGTCATTGATTTTGATGCCGGAGCAAGCATGGAACAGAAGAAGAAGGACGGTTACTTCTAATGCCCACCGACGTTTTTCGCATTACTACAGCAGGAAGTGTGGATGACGGTAAGAGCACCCTGATCGCGCGGCTGCTGATGGATACCGGGTCCATTCCTCACGATCAATTAGACGCAGCCCTTGGACCTGATGCTGACCCCACCCGAATTGCTGATCTGCTCGATGGCTTAGAAAGCGAAAAAGAACAAGGCATCACTATCGATGTGGCGCACAGATATTTCGATTCAGCGACGAGGCGTTACCACCTCTCTGACTCACCGGGTCATGAGCAATACACCCGGAACATGGCTACAGCCAGCGCGGACGCGGACGCGCTAGTGCTGGTAATTGACGCTTCGGCCGGGGTCAAGCCCCAAACCACCCGACACCTCGATATCGCCTACCGGTTGGGGATTAGAAACTTTCTTGTCGTCGCCAACAAGATTGACCTTGTTGGCTACCAGCGCAAAAAATTTGATGCATTGCGCAGTGAGATTGAAGACCTTTTTGAGCCCTATGCAGATGCTTCATGGTCCCTAATTCCCGCCAGTGGAACCTATGGTGATGGGGTAGTCAAATCTGGGCGCAACATGCGCTGGTACGACGGGCCGACTCTGTTAGAAGCGCTCGATTTTCTCCCCCGCCTGGAGAGTGCAGATGAAGCTCCCACAGTGTCAATTCAACTTATTGAGCGAAAAGGACCGAGGTCCAGGCGGTATTTCGGCAGCGTTCTCAGCGGAACCATTTTGGATAAGAAACCCCTAACCCTTATCCCCGGCAACGTTCAGGGAACCATTGTCGATCTTCATGCCGATGGTAAGCCTGCGAACACCGCCTCCAGGGGCTCACAAATCTCTTTCACACTGGCTGAAGATCGAGATGTTGAGCGGGGTTCCTTGCTCACCTCCTCTGATTCTTTGACTCTCTCCCACGAATGGAATGCGCAGCTAATTTGGCTGGAATCAGACTCTGGCATCACCGGTCGGCCTTATCTGGTGAGACTAGGCCACCAGCACACCAGGGCCACGATTACCCGCGCCCACATTATCGATTCCATGAACAAGCGCGAGGGCGAAACCCACACCTTGGAAACCAACACCACCTACGAGGCAACGCTATCTGCCCAAAAAGACTTGGCCATTGCACCGTTTGCTGAGTTTGCCCAACTAGGTCGTTTCGTCCTCATCAACCCAGAAACCGGTCAAACGGCCGCCGTGGGGACAGTGAACTTCTCCCTACGGCGATCGGACAACATTCATCCCCACAACTTTGCTGTTACTACTCGTGACCGAGAAACCCTTGCTGGAGGTGTTGGCAAAGTGCTCTGGTTCACAGGCCTTTCCGGGTCAGGAAAATCGACCATTGCGGATGAGATATCGCAGCGGCTGCGATTACAAGGCAGAGCTCACACGATCCTCGATGGCGACTCACTTCGAAAAGGCCTCACCCGCGACTTAGGCTTTAGCGAAGCCGACCGGGTTGAAAACATCCGCAGAACTGCGGAGGTAGCAAAGCTCATGGCAGAGGCTGGATTAGTAGTGCTGGTGTGCCTCATCTCTCCGTATCGCAGGGATCGAGACAGCGCACGCGAGATCGTGGGCTCGGAGCGTTTTTATGAAATACACGTCGCCACGTCACTGGACGTGTGTGAAGCACGTGACCCCAAAGGCCTCTATTCCAAAGCACGTTTGGGTGAAATTCCCAATTTCACTGGAGTCAATGCTCCCTACGAGGAACCTTTAAAGCCTGCTCTGGTGCTAGATGGAGCCAAGGCACTAATCGAATCAGTCGAAGCGGGATTGGCTCTAGTCAAGGACTAACCGGGCTGGGCTAGGTTACATCTGAGTCATAAGGCGCCCACTTGCCATCTAAACGGCGCTTGCGTTGGCTGTACGCAGACTCCACAACAACCTTCTGGTCGGTGGCCTCGGGGGTTGAGGTGGCCGAGGGCTCTTGAAGTGCTTCACGAATAATGCGACGAGGGTCATATTGGCGAGGGTCTAGCTTCTGCCAATCCACGTCATCAAAATCGGGACCCAACTCATCGCGCATACGATCTTTAGCACCCGAGGCCATATCCCGGAGGTTTCGAATGAGCCTGCCGAACTGGGCGGAGTAGGCGGGTAGGCGATCTGGACCGATCAAAAAGATCGCTATCACAGCGATAACCAGCAGCTTCTCAATCGTTAGGCCAAAAGACACCCCCTCACAATAACGCTTTGGGCTAAGCATGCGCCCTAGGCTGACGTGCAGGACTCGTGAGGAATTAGGAACAATGTCGGATAAAGAGCTCAGCTGGCGCTTTGTTGAAGAGCGCGTTGGTGAGGATGCTGATGTGCAACGCGCCAGGAATACCTCTCTCGAGCATGGAATTGATCCGATCACGGCGAGTGCTGGACAATACATCGCCACCATTGCCGTCGCCCTAGATGCTAAAAACATCATAGAAATTGGCACCGGCTTAGGGGTGGGTACCCTCTGGCTCGCTCAAGCATGCCCCAGTGCACACATCACTTCAATTGACTCAGAAGTCGACCACCACGTTACGGTTCGAGAGTTACTGCACGAAGCAGAAATACCGCCCGCTCGGATTCGCCTGATCGCCGAAAAAGCACTCGATGTGCTGCCGAAGATGAATGAGGGCAGCTACGACCTGGTGGTCATCGATGCTGATTTTCAGAACGTGCAAGCCTATGTCGATCACGCAATTGCCTTAGTGAAACCTCGTGGCAGCGTGATTGTGGCGGGTGTACTCGGCGATGATTTAGTGGCAGACCCTGCAAGACGTGACGACAAAACTTCGGCCTATCGGTGGCTACTAAAAGCCCTAGAAGACCGTGATGACGTGATTCACACCGTGAACCTTATTGGTGATGGGCTTGTCCATATCGTCCGCTTACCCAGTGGCGACTAAAAAGCCTTATAAGCCAAGTGCTCCAGCAAGCTGAGCGTGAAGTTCGCGTGCTTCTTCATCATTGACAGAGACCACTAAACGTCCGCCACCTTCAAGAGGCACCTTGACAATAATGAGGCGTCCCTCTTTGACGGCCTCCATGGGTCCATCACCAGTTCTGGGCTTCATTGCTGCCATGACCGTGCACTCCTCAAACTATCGCTTCTAAACCTCTATTATCCCCCACAGAGAGGGCAGGGGAAAATCGAGAGCCTGCTTTTCTCTAGCTAGGGGAATCAAGCCAACGTTTCATGGCGTCATAAACGGCGTCGATACTCGAAATTTCAACCCGTTCATCATCAGCATGGGCGAGACTTGGGTCCCCTGGCCCGAAGTTCACGGCAGGGATGCCCCACTGGCTAAATCTCGCAACATCAGTCCAGCCAAATTTGGGTTTTACTTCAACACCTAAGGAGCTAACAAAATCCCTCCCAATGACGCTTTCCACCCCTGGCATCGCTCCAGGGGCCGCGTCCACCACCCGAAAGTCATAGCCGACAAATAGCTCGCGAACGTGAGCTGTGGCCTCTTCTATGGATGAGCTAGGAGCAAAACGGTAGTTGATGGTTACTGCGCAGTGGTCAGGAATCACATTTCCTGCCACTCCACCATTAATACCCACAGCGTTGAGGCCTTCTCGGTATCCAAGGCCATCCACCATGACAGTTTCAGGCTCATATGCATTCAATACGCTCAAGATTCCCTCGACACCATGAATCGCGTTAGTACCCATCCATGCCCGCGCTGAGTGCGCGCGCTTACCGATGGAACTGACTTCACAGCGCAGGGTGCCATTACAACCGCCTTCAATAACACCATGAGATGGCTCCCCCACAATGGCAAAATCGCCTGCTACCCAATCTGGATGCGCAGCGCCTAAAAGCCCTAAACCATTTTTTGCGGCTTCCACTTCTTCGTTGTCATAAAAGATCCATGTCATGTCATGGCGAGGTTGGGAGATTTCCATAGCCAACTTCAGCCCGATGGCAACGCCTGCCTTCATATCGACACTTCCCCGCCCCACCAGATAATCACCATCAATACTGTGGGGAACATTGTCGTTGATGGGCACAGTGTCGAGGTGTCCAGCCCAGACCACCCTGGAGGACCTAGCTAACTGGGTTCGAGCGACGACAGTGTTTTGGTGGCGCAAGACCTCAAGGTGACCAGCCTTCTGAAGAATGTCCTCGATCCCATCAGCCAGAACACTCTCCTCACCAGAAACGCTAGGGACGTCGATCATGGCGGCAGCTAAGTGGGCGACGGGTTTATTGAAATCAAGCAAATCAGTATCGCTGGACATGCCCTTGAGTCTATCTTCCGGGCTCAGCCGATACTCTGGGGTCATGTTTGATCAACCCAATCCCGCATGGGGCTATGGAATCTCTACCATCGATTCAGCGACCAATACCGTCTTAGACACCTGGTATCCAGAACCAATATTAGGTAGCACGCCGGAAAACTTTGACCCATATCTGATTCCCAGCTCACTCACCCGTAAAGAAGGTGAGGATACACTCCGTGGTGTTCATTTAGTGGGTCTCACTACAGTCATCGACTGTGCGGCCCCTCCTGAAACTGTCGCCGACGCTTATCTGAGACTGCACCTGCTGAGCCACTGCTTGGTGAAGCCAAACTCGATCAATCTAGAGGGCATTTTTGGGATTCTTCCCCTGGTTGCTTTCACAACAAGAGGTCCGGTTAGCCCGGAGTTTTATGACCAACACCGCCTCGAGCTGCAAAAAGCTGGAGCCACCATCACAAGCCTGGATAAGTTTGGTCCACTGCTCAACTACGTCACCCCGAAAAAAGTGCGCATCGCGGACGCCTCACGAGTTCGTCTCGGCGCCCATTTGGCGCCGGGAACCACGGTCATGCATGAGGGGTTTGTGAACTTCAACGCAGGAACCCTAGGCGCATCGATGGTCGAGGGTCGAATTTCTCAAGGTGTCACGATCGGTGATGGCACGGACATTGGTGGTGGCGCGTCGATCATGGGCACGCTCTCTGGTGGCGGGAAGGAAGTTATCTCTATTGGCAAGCGGTGCCTGTTGGGCGCCAACTCGGGGATTGGTATTTCACTCGGTGATGACTGTGTTGTCGAGGCTGGACTCTATGTGACGGCGGGCACCAAAATACTGGCCATTGGAAGCGCAGAGGGCAAAGAGGTTAAGGCCTCCCGCCTAAGCGGTGTCAAAGAGCTTCTCTACCGCCGAAACTCCAGCAGCGGTGCCGTTGAGGCGCTCCCTCGCTCGGGGGATGGAACCCCACTGAACCTGGCACTCCACGCCTAAGCACCTCGAATCCGTGGCGCTACAGGAGCGACCATGGGTCAATTACCAACACCCCCGTTGGGAGAAAAAGGTGAGTGTCAGGAGTCGCTGCAGAATATGCGTTGGTGTCCAGCACAATCCATCGAAGCTCGGCCTACATGCCTGGAATCGAAAGCTAGCGAAAGCCGCCGGTGCATTAACTCCAATAAAAGCACTGCACAACTAAAAAGTGCTCTGACTAGCGCTTTGGCCACGCCCTGGCTTCAGGCCCAACGTAGAGCTGTTGAGGTCGACCGATTTTGGTGTTCGGGTCAGAGTTCATTTCCCGCCAGTGGGCAATCCAACCAGGCAGGCGACCAATAGCGAATAGGACCGTAAACATGCGAGTGGGGAATCCCATCGCCTTGTAAATGACTCCGGTATAGAAATCGACGTTGGGGTAAAGCTTTCGTTCGATGAAGTAATCATCGGCTAACGCAATTTCTTCAAGCTCCTTGGCGATACCGAGTAGCTCGTCGTGGATACCTAATTGGCCCAGCACTTCATCGGCGCTCTCTTTTACGAGGCGCGCCCTGGGGTCATAGTTCTTATAGACGCGGTGGCCGAAGCCCATGAGGCGAATACCGTCTTCTTTGCGTTTCACTCGCTCGACAAATCGCTGGACACCTTCGCCAGAGTCTCTAATGTCAGCCAGCATCGACAAAACAGCTTCATTGGCGCCACCGTGGAGTGGGCCTGAGAGAGCATTAATACCAGCCGAGATGGATGCGAAAATATTGGCTTCTGTGGAGCCCACCATGCGCACAGTGGAAGTTGACGCGTTCTGTTCGTGATCTTCGTGCAAAATCAACAGCCGATCAAGTGCCCGAATTAACACAGGATTCGCAACATAGGGCTCTGCTCGCAACCCAAAGTTCAACCAGAGGAAGTTCTCCACAAAACCGCGGGAGTTATCGGGATAGAGCAGTGCCTGACCCACGCTCTTCTTGTGGGCATATGCGGCAATGACGGGAAGCTTTGCCAATAAACGAATAGTCGAGAGTTCGATTTGTTTCGGGTCGTGAACACTCAGTGAGTCGCCGTAATAGGTCGACATCGCGCTCACGGCCGAAGAAAGCACCGACATGGGGTGGGCGTTGTGAGGTAGCGCATCAAAAAGGCGCTTCAAGTCCTCGTGCAACAGCGTGTGATGGCGAATCCGATCGTCAAACTCGGAGAGTTCATCAGCGCTAGGCAATTCACCATAAATCAGCAACCAGGCAACTTCGAGGAAAGTCGAATTCTCCGCTACGTCATTGATGGAATATCCGCGGTATCTAAGCACGCCTTCTTCCCCATCAACCAACGTAATCCCGCTCGATGTAGCGGCGGTGTTCGCAAATCCATGGTCTAAGGAGGTATAGCCAGTTTTTTGGGTTAGCGACGAGAAGTCGATACTGGAAGCACCTTCGACTGACGGAACAATCGGAAATTCAGCTTGTCCACCGGGAAAGTTGAGAGAGACAGTGTCTGGTGAGTCGGTCATTGTTGCCTCCTTCGCCACGACATCCTTACTATCCTAGAGGACTCCCAGGCGCCTAGTTGAGATGCGCAATAAACTCTCAAGATTATTGTCTAGACGCCACAAAAATCATGCCTGCAGACGCTTCGCTGCCTCCGAAACAGCCTCATCAGTGGCCGTAAGCGCCACCCTGACATGCTGTGAACCTGCAACTCCGTAGAACGATCCAGGGGCCACCAGTATTCCCCGTTCACTAAACCAAGAGACTGCCTCCCAGTCATCCTGGCCCTTGGTCACCCACAAATATAGACCGGCCTCGCTGTGATCAATGCGGAATCCGGCCGCCCTCAGCGCTGTGGCTAACACAGTTCGTCGATGGCGGTAGCGCTCCCGTTGGGTATCCACGTGATCAGCATCGCCTAAGGTCGCCGACATGACGGCTTGAATCGGAGAGGGAACAATGAGTCCCATGTGTTTGCGGGCCAAAAGGAGCTCAGCAATGAGCTGATCGCCTCCTGCGACCAGGCCAGCGCGGTATCCCGCAAGATTTGATTGTTTACTCAATGAATAAAGCGCGAGTAGGCGTGTGCGATCCCCCTGGGTTACTCGCTCATCTAAGAGTGATGGGCTCCAATCAACATCCCAGTGCAACTGGGCATAACACTCGTCACTGGCCAACACGGCGCCTAAGCTTCGGGCCCGAGATACCGCTTTGTGCAGATAATCAAGACCTAGTACTTCCCCGGTTGGGTTACTCGGTGAATTGATCCAGACAAGCTTCGATTCCACAGGCCAATGTTCAGGATTATTCTCGGTCACCACCGTTGCCGCCGCGACCATAGCCCCGATGGCATAGGTGGGATAGGCGATTTCTGGAATCACCACAACATCCCCAGCGCCCAGGCCCAGGAGTGTCGGCAACAGCCCCACCATCTCTTTAGAGCCAATACTAGGAATCACCTCATCGAGACTCAGATCACCCGTATTTCGCTGAGTTTGCCACCATGAGACCATCGCGCTTCGCAGCTCTTGCGAGCCTGCGGTGAGCGGGTAGGAAGGCGCCTGGGCAGCATATTCAAGAGCTTTGATGGCCACAGACGGTGTCGGGTCTACTGGCGAGCCAACGGAGAGATCAAGGAGTCCCCCTGGGTGAGCCTTGGCCTGGAGGGCAAAAGGCTCCAAAGAATCCCAGGGGAAATCTGGGAGCTGCAGCGTCATCGTTAGCTAATTCTGCACCGGTAAGGCAGCGACGATGGGGTGATCATGGTGAATAACCCCCACTTTGGCGGCACCACCAGGAGAGCCAACCTCCACAAAGAATTCCACGTTGGCCGTGTAGTACTCAGCCCACTGTTCGGGGACGTCGTCCTCGTAGTAGATGGCTTCAACCGGACACACAGGCTCACACGCACCACAATCCACACACTCATCGGGGTGGATATAGAGCATACGATCGCCTTCATAGATGCAATCGACAGGGCATTCATCGATACAGGCTCGATCTTTAACATCCACACAGGGAAGTGCGATTACATAGGTCACTGTTGAGGCGTCCTTTCACTGGCCAGGCTTTCACTATCGTAATGCTTTGACCTGGGAGCGATCCTGGGCCACGCAAGCGCACCCACGATGATGATAACGGCACCCAATAACAGTGAGAATCCTGGGTTATCGGCCAAAATCAACACGGATCCAGAGCTGTCCCCGCCAGCGAGAAGCGTGAGCGAAAGCACCACCGCAATCGCTGCCGTTGTTGCCGGCCACCTCCTGGTCGACAACACACGCAAAGCACCCAGGAAAATTGCCAACACAACCAGGCTTGCGATTAATCCAAAGGGGTATAAAGCCGAGTGATAAAGAGTCACGAGCACCCCAACTGAGGTCCCCAATACGAATGTCCCGAACGCCACTAGGAGCCTGCGCGGAATGTTGCAGCCCCTTACTGGTCCAGGCGCATCATCCACTGATGAACATCAGGAATGCGACCATGTTGAATATCAAGAAGTTCTTTACGAAGCGACATGGTCAGCTCCCCAGGTGTTGCATCCTCAGATCCGATCGTGAAATCAGGAGTCTTTAGCTGACCAATAGGCACCACCGTGGCAGCGGTTCCGCAGGCGAACGCTTCCACAATGTCGCCGCTAGCAGAGCCCTCTCGCCATTCGTCAATGCCAACGTCTCGGCGCTCAATGGCGTGACCACGTTCTTCGGCCAATTTCAGCACAGAATCTCGGGTAATCCCAGCCAGAATGGTGTCGCTCTTCGGGGTAACCACCGTGCCGTCCTTGTAGACAAGAACTACGTTCATCCCCCCTAGTTCCTCGATATTTGTTCCTGTTTCAGAATCTAGGAACAAAACCTGGTGGCAGCCGTGCTCTGCTGCTTCCGTTTGCGCCAGCAAGGAAGCAGCATAATTACCGCCCGTCTTGGCCCCACCCGTACCCCCTTTAGCGGCACGGCGATACGTTGTCGAAAGCCAAATGGAGACAGGGTCAACGGCGCCGCCAAAGTACGGCCCCGCAGGAGAAGCAATCACATAAAAGGCCACTTTCTTGGCCGGACGAACTCCGAGGAAGGCTTCCTTAGCAAACATGAAAGGTCGAATATAGAGCGAAGTTTCTGCAGCGCTGGGCACCCAGTCGCCATCAACAGCAATGAGCTCGCGCAGAGCCTGGATGAAATAGTCCACGGGTAGTTCTGGCATAGCCATCCGCTTAGCGGAGCGCTGCATCCGTAACGCATTTTGATCAGGCCTAAACGTCCAAATAGATCCGTCGTCGTGGCGGTAGGCCTTGATTCCCTCGAAGATTTCCTGTCCATAATGCAAAACTGCCGCAGCAGGATCAAGAGGAATGGGACCGTAGGGCTGCACGCGTGGGCGGTGCCACCCACCCTTTTCCGACCAACAAATATCGACCATATGGTCGGTAAAAACGGTTCCAAAAACAGGGCTATCGAGAACTTCTTGCCGTTTGTCCTCCGAGAGAGGCTCAGAGTTAGACAGGATTTGGAACATCATGTCGCGCTGCGCCATGGGTAGCTCTATGGTCATGGAATTCTCTCTGTATTCGCCCGTTTGTTCAAAAAAGTTAGAGCCAGCCTACTCTTGTCTCCGGCTAGTGAAAAAGTTTCCTAGCTCAACAAAGCACGGATATCGCTGCCTATCTCAGTAGTAGACCGCGAATCGGAAGCTCCGGAATGTTGCGAAACATCAGTTGCGACCGCCCTACTCAGGTCTAGCCCTAAGTCAGCAAAACCATGATGCTCCAATAACAGAGCCATCGACATGATCGCTGCACGCGGATCAGCTATGCCCTTGCCAGCAATATCGGGAGCGGACCCGTGGACAGGTTCAAACATGCTGGGGTACTCCCCCGTGAGATTCAGATTGGCCGAAGCGGCAAGGCCAATGCCACCGCCGATAGCACCGGCAAGATCGGTGATGATGTCACCAAAAAGATTATCCGTGACAATCACATCAAATCGACTGGGGTCACTCACCATAAAAATCATGGTTGCATCGATGTGGAGATAATCCAGGGCAACATCAGGGAAATCGGATGCGACTTCATCCACAATGCGCGACCACAAACCTCCTGCATGAACCAAGACATTAGTTTTGT
>LIAY01000019.1 GCA_001438965.1 Microbacteriaceae bacterium BACL25 MAG-120322-bin65
TTGCTCGAATGGTATCGGCTTCGAGAGCGCGAACCCTCTCCAATAGCTCTACCTGGGCAAGCCCCACCTGAGCATTCGCATCGGCTGGGTTTTGGCTCAGCGCCTTGTTGTAGGCGGCTTTCGCACCAGGAATGTCGTCCCGAGTAAGAGCGTCAAAAGCCTCTTGGTGCAGTGGAGGAAGTGGTGGCTCCTCTGGAATCAACTCCGCTGATTCTCCCGAAGGGGTAACGCTGCCGGTGACACCGTTTTTTTCAGCCAGTTCTAGAACCTGGGCCAACAGAGGGCGCATTTCTTCCTCAGGGGCAATACCCTGCATCAGTGGAATGGGCTGGCCGCCCACCAGGGCAACGATGGTGGGGACACCCTTGATTTGCAGAGCCTGGATCAGCTCTGGAGCGTTCTCGCCGCGAATCGTACCCAGGACAAACTTTCCCTGGTAGCTCTCAATCAGTGGTCCCATGACCGGGGTGAGCTCGCCGCCATAAATTTCGAGGATGACGGCAACTGTTCGAGAAAGTTCCACCAAAGCACCCACAGTTTGGTCATCGGCTTCACGGATGAGGTTACTGCTCGCTTGGCTGCCTGGGCTCACGGGAGGAGGAGTTGGGGCGCGATGTTTATTGACCAGCGAGGAGAGATCAACCGCTCCCGACAGGGCTGGATTCATACCGAGACTAGCCATCTATTCAACCTCCCTTGCTCCCATCAAACTATAGGTGAAGCCCAGCACCCGGATTCCCTCCTCGGAACCCACCGGTGGCACGTACCAGAGTGTTTGGATATGAGACTCCACATCGAAACCTCGCGAAGACTGTGACACCGAAGTGAGAGCCCGAACCGCAGTGCTGGAATTAATTGTGGCCCCTGATTGCCGCGGGGATACGGTCTCAATTTCAGAAATAGTGCCCAAAACGATGGCCCCACCATTAGCTGTGGAAAACGCGACGATATCTCGATCCGTGGGCGAAGTCTCCCACTCAACCGAGACCGTCTCGCCGAATGATTCCTGGCGCAGCTGTTGGGCAGCCGGACCGATGGCGGAATACAGGGTGTCGTTGATGAGAGCAAACTCGCCCGAGTGCACACTTTCGGCACCGTTATTAATCACATCAGAGTAGTGCGAAAGAACCTCTTGGGGCGTAATTCGAATCAGCTTTGAATCAGGGGCTAGTTTTGCTGCCCCCACATCCGCTGCCGGAAGATCGGGCAAGGTAACTTGGGGGTTCAGCACCACCACGTAGGTGAGGTGATACCGCGAGCGAGGATCTTGTTGTCGCAAGACCACACCCAACGAGGGTGACTCGAGATCTGCTTCATCCTGGATGACGCCAAAAACACTGCGGGGCCAGGTCTTGGTCTGTTGGGGCATCACCAAGCGGATGGGGGAAGAAGGAATCGCCATCAGTTCAGCGGTTTCAGAATCAGAGCGCCTAACCAGATAGGCCGTTCTCCTCGCAGAAAGAGTCGGGTCTTCTACCCGAACGCCCAACGTGTTGATGGAGAGCTCCTCATCCGCCAAACGAATCTGAGCAGAAACTTCAGACATGATCTTTGAAAACTGGAGCTCCGTTACGGCAGGGTAAGGCGCGGTGTCGGCCAGCGGCTGCTCCAGAACCTCCACAGGCAACCGGGGCAGGTCAACGCTCGAGCACCCCATCGTGGCTAACACCATGGCTCCCAGTGCAGGAATAACAACGAATCCAGCAACGCGACGCCCGCGGCGCGGAGGAGCTGGCGGAGGAGTTCTTTTCGCTACGCGCTGGCGCGAGCGGGGAACCCGGCTTGGTCGCCGCGTTTTGCGTCGACGCGGGCCCCTGTTTTTCCGGTGATTGGCAATAGCCAAAATCACCGCAATAAACCCTGCGGCCATCGTGAGTATTCCGATAATCAAAGCCGCGAGGACCCAAGGCGCTTCGTTGGGAACCGGCCAGGTGAGCGTAATCACGGGTGGTGCGGGGAATTGGCCATCACTCATGATTATCATCGTCATGCCCTCAGAAGAAGGAACGGAAATAGAGACTGTGTCTTGGCCTGAAACTTCCTGCAGCCACAAATCAGACCCCCGGGGGTCAGGGGCGTACAGCTCACCCGAACGCGGCAAAGCGCTCCAGCTATCCAAGAGCACATCAAATTCGAGCAGTGTGTGGCGCGTGGGGCTTAGCCATGCCATCACGTCAATGGTGCGGCCGTAGGAGACGAACACATCGGAAGTCTCAAGCGTCACAAACCCCCCGCCCGATTGGACGGGCATCTTTGCAGCGACACTGCCCTCAACGGTGACGGTGGGTCGGCCGGGAAAAGCGGACAACACATCCCCATGAAGGATCGTCACCGGGGCTTTCGTGTCGCTGGTGATTGTGCGCACAATGCTCTCAGGGGCATCAAATACCGTGCGTTGAGCGATTCCCCAGGTCAGGGTCACGATCGAAATTGCCCACAACACGATGGCCACAACCAGACGCACGATTCACCCCACTTCCTGCCAAAACGATCCCAGCGAAAAATGCTCTAGGCGGCTTTCCAGGTAGCCGATACTGAACTGGTCCTTACTCGACGCCCGGGCTACACTACACCAGGGCTTAAATGCCCGGATTATTATGGGGGAATACGAAAATGACAGGTGAAAACGCTGATTTCGGTCTCGAGCTGCGCGGGTACAAGCGCACTGCGGTAGACAAAGTAATCAACGATCTTCGCGGCGAAATTATTAGTGCCGCCAAGGACCGTCAGAGCTCGGTAGAAGAAATTTCTCATCTGAAAGAACTGCTCGGCGGGATGGAACTGGGTGAAGATGGTGTGTTCGCGCCGAGCTACGCCGGCTTGGGTGGACGATTGGAATCTGTCCTTCGCATCGCCGAAGAACAATCAACTCGGGTTATTGCTCAGGCAGATATTGAGGCCGAGCGCATCATCGCTGGCGCTAAATTAGAGGCGAGTCGCATCAGGGAGGTAGCCGCGCAGGAGTTTGCGGCACACGAGCTAGAAATGGAATACTCCCGGGCTAGTGTTCTTGATGGTTCCAAGATCCAGGCAGAAAAACATGTCGCCGATGCCCTCGAGGAGGCAGCTCTGCTGCGCGAAGAAGCTATCGATGAAGCCTCCGCCATTAGAGGTGCTGTGGCCACCGAAGCTGCCAAAATTCGCACCAGTGCCCAACGTGAAACTGAAGCGCTCCGCGCCCACGCCGCCCGCGAAATTGCTGAGGTCAAAGCCGTCACGACACAGGAACTCAACGAGGCCAAGCGGGCTTCCGAGGAGGTTCTTGGTGAGGTTAAGGCCGAGAAGGCGAGCTACGCTCGAGTTCTCAAGGACCTCAAAACCAAGTCGGCCCTGGCAAAAACGGAGGCGCTGAGAGAAGTGGCGCAAACGACGGCTCGCCTCAGCTTCGACAACGAAAAGCTAACAAAGGTTCTTGCCGATCGAGCTCAACAGGCTCGAGCAGATTTGGAAGCAGAGCTTGGCGCCAGGCGGGCTGAATCTGAGCGAGAACTGCTTGAGGCTCACCAAAAAGCGGTGGAGATGAACACCCGTCTTATCGCCCAAGCGCAGAAACAACTAGCGGATACTAAATCCCGACTGACCAAGGTGCGCCGCGAGCACAAGATGATTCTTGTCGCCATCGATGAGGCTAACCAAACGGGTCGGACTGAAGCCGATCGAGAATCGAAGAAGATTGTTGCGGATGCGAAAAAAATAGCTGCCCAGGTTGTAGCCCATGCCGAAACCGATGCTATGGCCCGCGTCGCTGCTGCAGAACATCGCGTTATTGAATTAGATGTGGAGCGCAACACGATCGCTGAATATGTGAGCTCGCTTCGCGCCATTGTCGGCAAAGTTGTCGCGACCGAAGAAAAGGCGTCCCAGAAAGCCGCGCCCGCTACTAAACGGGCCACATCTCAGGCAATGGGATCGAAGAAGGATTCAGCCGCTTCGTAATCTCACTCAACACAAACGTGGTTTGCTTCTCCCCTACCCACAGGTGTTTAGCGCCCTCGGCCGCCACGATCTCGATATTGGGTGCCAGCGCAAATCGTTGGCGGGCTGCTGGCGGCGGCAAATAGTCATCAAATTCGGGCACTAGGGCCACCACCGGAATACTCACCTCTGCCCAGGCCTCTAGTTCCACATCGGTAGTGCGGTGAAGCGGCGGGGAGAGCAACATCACTCCGTGGATTTCCCCCACATGTTCTCTGGCGTGCTTGAGGATCACCTCGGTGCCAAAAGACCAGCCAATCAGCCAAGGCCTGGGTAAACCGCGTTGGGTGACAAAGTTAAGCGCTGCCTCCAGGTCAAGAGCTTCAGCGATACCCTCGCCAAACACGCCCTCAGATTTTCCCCGAGGTGAACTAACCCCGCGAAAGTTAAACCGCACAACGGCGAGGTCGGCGAGTGCTGGTAACCGCCAGGCAGCTTTGCGGATGATGTGTGAATCCATAAATCCGCCAGCAGTGGGCAATGGGTGCAAGAAAAGAGCTGTTGCCACCGGTTGCGCGCTCTCGGGAAGAGATAACTCCCCCACCAGGGTGAGGCCATCGGAGGTAGAGAAGCTGATGTCTTCCCTGCGTGCAGGAAGAACACTCGTGGAGGTGATCTGCATTAGAAAATCCGCCAACAGTGCTTATGCCAGTGTCTGCGCTCAGAAACGCCAGCTTGCTCGCCCATAATGCCGTCGCTCCGCCAGGCCACTAGGTGAGCAACCCCTGGCTCAATACTGAGGTTGCAGCCCGGGCAGGTGTAAACCTTTTGCGCGTTGCTTTCGCTAATGGGCTGGACCACATAGGCGTAGCCGCGTTTACTTTCGGTACGTCGAAACCCTGTTTTGAGTCGCTCAATATCGAGCGGCTCAGGCTCCTCCCGACGATGTCGTTTATCTCGATTGCTGCGAGCCATGGCTTAGTACCAATTCTTCGCTACAGAATGGCCCCAGGCCTGACAGGGAGAACCGTAGCGAGCTTCGATGTACCCCAGGCCCCAACGAATTTGGGTGGCCGGGTTGGTCGCCCAGTCGGAACCAGCGCTCGCCATCTTGTTACCGGGCAGAGCCTGAGGTATCCCATAGGCTCCCGAGTCAGGATTTTGCGCCCCATGGTTCCAGCCAGATTCTTTACTCCACAGAGATACTAAGCAAGAAAACTCTGATCGATCCCAACCCCGCTCGGTTACCTGCTCCAACGCTGCAGCCTGAGCGGTTCCAGGCTCCGGGGCAATCCCAAAGCCATCGCCGACACCAAATTCTTCTCGCTCAAGACCCACGCCAGCACCAGAGACCAGAATGTTTTGTCCGCGAGCTGCAGTAAAACTAAACCAGGGACTGTCCGTGGAACCGGGAGCAACGGCAAGAGGCGCCGCCAGAAAAATAACGACAGCAGCTATCGCCAGAAAAGAAAGAACCGCTCGGGGCCTGTTCTTCCCTATCCGCAGAGTTAGGCGGGAAGGAAGGCGCTTGAAAATGTTCACAACTTCACCAGTCTAAACGAGGGCCACTTATGTGGAGCTGTTAGCGAACCGCCAACATGACCGAGATGGTGTCATCGAGCAACGCATCAACCTGAGCTTCGTCGTAACCGTGGAGCGTCGTTCTGAGCAAAGCGCGCCTCACCGCAGCAACAGAGAGGGCATCCTTTTGTTGGAAATACCCCGCAATTTGGCTACACAAGTCATCAACATCACCGAGGTGATAGCCCGGGCGAACAACAGAAACACGGCGGAACTTCAGCTTGTCTGGCCGAGCAGCCCGATCCAAGATTTCTTGAGCGCGCTCGCGCACGTCCTGGTAGTAGGTTTCCTCGCCCATGGTTTCCGTTTGCTCCAGACGCTCTTTATCGGCGAAAGCTTCCTCGAGGCGCCATAGCGCCTCATCGACAGCTTTGGTAGCAAAGCCATCCTTAGAGATCAAGGGAAAAACTTTGTGACGAATGTCGGCAGAGCCCAGGCCTTCCTCGTGCTCCTCAAACACACGCTTGGCGCGCTCGAGAAAATCGGTAACCTCGCTCGGGTCATACCCGGGCATGCCTTTTTCTGCTGAAGGGAAAGGAGTGTCCACACCACTATTCTGCCAGCCAGTGAGCCTAAAACCGGGTTTGACTGGCTAGGTGGCGAAAATTTGGAACATGACAAAAAGCATGGCCATCGACGGAAGCACGGAATCTAAACGGTCTAGAAACCCGCCGTGTCCTGGCAACCATGAAGAGATGTCTTTAATGTCTAAATCACGCTTGATCAGCGACTCCACGAGATCACCCAGAGTCGCAGAGCCCAACAAAACGGCCCCCAGGAGCAGGCCAACCCAAAGCCCGACGTCAAGCAAAAACACCCCAAACAAACCCCCCGCTAGGAGAGCTGCCACAGACGAGCCAGCAAACCCTTCCCACGTTTTTTTGGGCGAAATCTTCGGAGCCATGGGAGTTTTACCAAAACTCAACCCGGTGACGTAGGCACCCGTGTCGACACTGACCACGATGACGACTCCGGCCAAAACCCACAATCTCCCGACTTCAGTTGCCGCGATAGCGGCCGCGAAGCTCCCCAAAAAGGGAATATAGGTGAGAACCAATATTGCCACGCCAATATCGCTCAGTGTGGTGGCCCGGGAACCCGGTTGCAGAATAGATCGGCCCGCGCGAATCACGGCAGCAATCACAATCGCACCCAGTAGCGTCCACACTTGACCTTCAGCACCCAACACCCACGCCACGGGCACCATTGCCGCAGAGAGTATGACAAGAGGCCATTTCGACTGCAGCCGGCCCTTCAGCGCCAAGGCGCCCGAGAGCTCTAAGACCGCAAAAATTACCAGCACGGTAACGAAGGCCACAAAAAGATCCACCAGCCACAGCAAGCTGGCCACGAAAGCACCACCGAGGAGTAACCCCATGCCAATGGCTTGCCACAATGGGCGCCCCGCACGCTGGTCAATGCGGGCGTTAACCTCGCGTACCTGGCCCTCGATATCAGAAACCACTGATTCCAGGTTATCCAGTTGCTGGGTTACCGGAGAGGGCAGAAAACGCCTGGTGGCTTTTTTGGCCGCTGGAGTATTTTCAGGAGTGCTCATTAGATCTCGAGCAGCTCGGCTTCTTTCCGCTTGAGCGCCTCGTCCAAAGAATCAGTGTGCGATTTGGTGAGCGCTTCGAGTTCCTTTTCCGCTCGGGCGACGTCGTCTTCGCCAACCTCCGAAGTCAACGCTTCCAACTCATCCTTAGTCTTGCGACGCACACTGCGGATCGACACCCGACCATCTTCGGCCTTCTGGCGGACGATTTTTACATATTCTTTGCGTCGCTCTTCGGTGAGCTCGGGCATAGTTACCCGAATAACTTCGCCATCATTCGATGGGCTTGCATCCAGGGCCGGGAAGTTTGTGATCGCCTTTTCAATTTCTTTCAAAGCGCTCTTGTCATATGGCGTGATTAGTAAGGTCCTGGCCTCTAGGTTTTGCAAACCAGCTAACTGCGCCAAGGGCGTGGGCTGGCCGTAATAATCGACCATAATCTTCTGAAACAGTGCTGGGTTTGCGCGCCCCGTTCTCACCGTTTGGAAATCATCATGCACAACGTCGACAGCCTTGGCCATCTTTTCTTTACACTCTGCGAGTACATCAGCAATCATGGGTTTTTATCCTCCACACTCAGTCTAGTTCGGGCTTTGGCCTAGGAGACGACAGTGCCGATGCGATCGCCAATAATGGCCCTTGTGACATTCCCGGCAGGTTCCATGCCAAAGACCATCATGGGCATTTTGTTATCCATGCAGAGACTAAACGCCGTGGAGTCCACCACTTTGAGACCCTGAACAAGCGCATCCTGGTAGGAAAGTGTTTCGTAGCGTATCGCTGCAGGATCCTTTTTAGGATCTGTGGAGTAGACGCCATCGACACCATTTTTTGCGACCAGGACCTCATCAGCGAGGACCTCCAGTGCGCGCTGGGCGGCGACGGTATCGGTGGAGAAGTAGGGCAGCCCCGCACCGGCGCCAAAGACCACAACGCGGCCTTTTTCCAGGTGCCTAACCGCACGCAGTGGAATATAAGGCTCCGCAACCTGGGTCATCGAAATAGCCGATTGCACTCGCACTTCAGCACCGGCCTGTTCCAAGAAGTCTTGTAACGCCAAAGCGTTCATGACAGTGCCCAACATGCCCATGTAGTCAGCACGTCGGCGATCCATGCCGCGCTGCGAAAGCTCCGCACCGCGGAAGAAGTTTCCACCGCCCACAACGATCGCCACATCGGCGTGCTTGGCACCTTCAGCAATTTCTCGGGCAATCTGGGCAACCACATCGGGGTTTACCCCCAGCTGGCCACCGCCAAATGCTTCACCGGAGAGTTTAAGGAGAACCCGTCTGCGCCGATTCGACATTTCGTTACCTTCCCGTTGCTCACCAAGCGTATCGGGCAATGACCCCACACGCTTGATGAACCATGGTTTTGTGCTTAGGAACCAACCCGGAAACGAGCGAAATCTGTCACGGTCAATCCGGCCTCTTCGAGCACCTGCTTGATCGATAGCTTGTTATCGCGCGCGTAGTCCTGCTCGAGCAGGGCTACCTGCTTGAAGTATGCGCCTACTCGCCCTTCGACGATTTTTGGCAAAGCAGCTTCAGGCTTGCCTTCACCGCGACTGATTTCTTCCACAATGCGACGCTCGTTTTCGACGGCATCCGCGGGAACATCTTCGCGCGCAAGGTACTGAGGGTCAGCAAAGGAAATGTGCTGGGCCACACTGCGTGCCGTCTCCTGGTCGCTTCCGTTATAGGCAACAACAACGCCGACCTGCGGAGGCAAGTCTTTGTTCGTGCGGTGCAGATAGATAGCGAAGTTATCTCCGGAGAGTTTTGCTACACGACGCAACTCAACTTTTTCACCCAGGATTGCAGCTTCGCCATCAATCAAGGAAGCGATCGTGCCACCAGCTGCGGGAGCTGCCAGGGCAGATTCTGCCGAATCGGCGCCAGCGGCTACCACCGCGGCAAGAACGTTATCCGCCAGTGACACAAACTTGTCGTTTTTCGCAACGAAGTCGGTCTCGCAGGCTAGTTCAAGCAGGTACGCAGTCCCGCCAACTTCATGGGCGGCAACCAAGCCTTCACTCGCAGAACGATCGGCACGCTTAGCGTTACCTTTCGCTCCTTTGAGACGAAGGATCTCGGTGGCTTTGTCGATGTCACCTTCGGCCTCTTCGAGGGCGTTCTTGGTGTCGACCATTCCAGTCCCCAGTAGTTCACGCAGTTTCTTGATGTCAGCAAGTGACACAGATGCCATGTTTCTTATTCCTTACTTCTTGTCAGCGCTTTTAGCGGCTGGCTTCTTAGCAGCTGGCTTCTTTTCAGCCTTCTCTGCGGGCTCGGCCTTGGCGGCTGCGGGCTTCTTAGCAGCAGCGGTTTTAGCCGGTGCCTTTTCTGCGGCAGGCTTCTCAGCAGCTGGCTTCTTATCAGCTGATGCAGCAGCAGGCTTCTTAGCCGGTGCCTTTTCAACCTCGACAGGTGCCTCAGCAGGTGCCTCAGCAGGTGCCTCAGCAGGTGCTTCGACAGGTGCCTCGACAGGTGCTTCGACAGGCGCTTCGGTGGAGGATTCGAGAAGTTCACGCTCCCATTCAGCCAAAGGCTCAACAGCGGAAACGTTGCCCGGCGTCTCAGACTTCTGGTGACGCTCGATTAGACCCTCAGCAACGGCGTCAGCAATCACCCTGGTCAGCAGGCCGACCGAGCGGATGGCGTCATCGTTACCAGGAATCGGGTACTGGAAGTCATCAGGATCTGCGTTGGTGTCGAGAATTCCCACCACGGGGATACCAAGCTTCTTGGCCTCATCAATGGCGAGGTGCTCGCGCAGGGGGTCAACAACCCACATAGCACTGGGGGTCTTGGTAAGAGAGCGAATACCGCCCAAAGACTTCAACAGCTTGGTGAGTTCGCGCTTTTGCATGAGAAGTTCTTTTTTGGTGTAACCCTGAGTGGTGTCCTCGAAGTCAACTTCTTCGAGTTCCTTCATCCGGCTCAAACGCTTGGAGACGGTCTGGAAGTTGGTCAGCAGACCACCCAACCAACGCTCGTTGACGTAGGGCTGGCCCACGCGGGTTGCCTGCTCGGAAATGGATTCCTGAGCCTGCTTCTTCGTTCCCACGAACAAGACGGTGCCACCGTGTGCCACCGTTTCCTTGATGAACTCATAGGCACTGTCAATAAAGCCCAGAGACTGTTGCAAGTCGATGATGTGAATCCCGCTGCGCTCAGTAAGAATAAAACGCTTAACTTTCGGGTTCCAGCGACGAGTTTGGTGACCGAAGTGGACACCACTATCTAGTAGTTGACGAATCGTTACAGCAGCCATTGCTGCACTCCTTTTGTTGTTCTCGGTTTGTTCTCACACCAACGGCGTGAGCCTGGCGTCGAGGCCACCACCGCACTCACCACATCTCTCAAGAGCGGGTAACCCCACTCACGATGTCGTAAGACCGACGGGTGTGACACTTGGTTCGACACGCGAAGTCACAGCATCTAGGACACTGTGCTCTTCCAGCATAGCGTTGCTAGTCGAATTATTCGAGTTTGCTCTTCGTAGATTCCAGCTTCGCAATATGAGAAGCTAAGGCTCGAAAAGCTTTCCCTCGATGGGAGAGCTCATCTTTCTGGGCCCGCGTGAGTTCAGCGGCACTGCAGTGCTGGCCCTGGGGGATAAAAATGGGGTCATAACCGAAACCGCCAGCACCCGTGGGGGCCTCGGCAAGTGCGCCATCCCAGGCCTGCTCGATCACGATTTCACCACCGCTCCAGACCAGCGCTGCGGCACACACAAAGCGTGCGCCCCGATTGCTCAGCCCGGCCATGTTGTGCAGGACCAGTGCGGTGTTATCGCCATCATCACCCGTTCCGGCATACCGAGCGGAGTGAATACCGGGAGCGCCTCCCAGCGCGGTGACTTCAATTCCTGAGTCGTCAGCAATGGCTGGCAGAGAGCTCTCTTGGTGGGCAGCCCTTGCTTTAATCAAAGCGTTGTCACGAAAAGTTTCCCCATCCTCCACTGGCGCCTCACCGGCAGCCGCCGGGTGCAAGACCAATGCGGGAATTAGGGGGGAGAGTATCCGAGTGAGTTCGTCTAGTTTGTGAGTGTTCCTCGTCCCCACGACCAAATCCATAGCGCCACTCACACCGTTTCTAGGCACTGGCGTTGAATAGCCGCTAACTCTTTGCAGCCCAAGAGTGCCAGATCGAGCAAACTATCTAGCTCACTTCGCTCAAAAGGCACCCCTTCCGCCGTTCCTTGGACTTCCACGAAGGATCCGCTACCGGTCACCACAACGTTCATGTCGGTATCGGCATCGACGTCTTCGACATAGGCCAAATCCAGCAGTGGTGTGCCCTGGACAATCCCCACGCTAATAGCGGAGATGGAGTCGCGAATCGCGGGGGCTTTGGCGGAGACATGGCCTTGCTTGATTGCCCAGTTCAGCGCATCAACAAGTGCCACATAAGCACCCGTAATCGCTGCAGTCCTGGTGCCACCATCGGCTTGCAAGACATCACAGTCGATAACAATGGTGTTCTCCCCCAGGGCGCTCAAGTCGATAACGCCGCGAAGGCTTCGACCAATCAGGCGAGAAATTTCATGAGTACGACCGCCCACTTTGCCCTTCACCGCTTCGCGATCCATGCGCGAGTTAGTGGAGCGAGGAATCATGCCGTATTCAGCTGTAACCCAACCGCGACCTTCACCCTTGAGCCAACGCGGAACGCCCGGAGTAAAAGAGGCCGTGCACAAAACCTTGGTGTTGCCAAAACTGATCAGCGCGCTACCTTCTGCTTGGGCGCTCCAGCCGCGCTCGATGGTCACGGGTCTCAGTTGGCTAGCAACTCTGCCATCGGCGCGTTTCATGGGGTCTCCTTAGGAATAGTGGCGGTGATGCAGTGCAGAAAATCTTCGGCACGGTGTTGATAATCCCGATATTGACCAAAACTTGGTGCGCCAGGGGAAAGCAACACGATATCGCCTGGGCCCGCGAGCTGCCTGGCGCGAGTAATCGCGGACATCATCGACTCCATGACTTCGCAGTGAACCGAGTCTGAAACACCGGCAGCTTCCAAAGCCTGCTCGAATTGTTCCACTAGGTGCGCTCCGCTTTCGGGCAAACCCAGAATATGAGCTGGTTTCGTGGCCACCACCTGGTCGATGAGCACCTGGTAATCCACGCCGCGATCAGTACCACCAACTAACCACACCATCTCTGGTGAGCTCAGTGACCCCAGTGCGGCCCCAGCGGCTTGCGGGTTGGTAGCTAGGGAATCATTGACGAAGATGACCCCGGATGGGTCACTAATTTTTTCCAAACGATGCGGCAATGGCGTGAAAGATGCCAACGTGGCAGAAATTATTGCATCATCAAGTGCCCCAGTCGCCTCTGCACCGGCAAGCGCTAAGAGCATATTCAGGTGATTGTGGGAGCCGATCACCTGGCTCGAGCCAGTGTGAAAAAGCTTCTGGTCGCCTTTTACTAGCCAGGCATCCGCACCATCTGGTTCCAGATGCCACATTTCGCCCGTGCCCACCCAGGTGATTTCTTGTTCAGGGTAGCGCTTGGTCAGCTCGTGACGAAGGGTGTGGTCTTCACCATTAGCGATGACCACTCTCGCCTGGTTTGCAAGGATCGAGAGTTTGTCGCGGAAATAGTTATCCTGTGACCCATGCCAGTCAAGGTGCTCAGGAAAAAGTGCGGTCAGCACCACCACATCTGGTGAGGCTTGAAGGTAGTGGCACTGATAACTGGAAAATTCGGCGACGCATCGATCCTGGGGATCAATTCCTTGGAGGGGTATCCCCATGTTTCCCCCCAGGCTTGCCTGGGAGCCCGAGGCCACCAAGAGTTGGTGAATCACCGTAGTGGTAGTCGATTTTCCTTTAGAACCGGTCACTCCGACCATGCTCGAGCCATAATCAGCGACAAACAGGGCGCTGCCAGAAGTCATGGGAATGCCTAAGTCCTGGATAAAACCATAGAGCGCTCCACTGGCAGGAATACCGGGTGACATCACGGCAATAGTGGCTAAGCCCACCTGCTCCAACGCGCTGGGACTAGCAACATCGAGTATCTCTAACGTTGCGCCATCGCCCAGTTCTTGTCTCCACGCCGCGACGTGATCGTTATCGGCAGTATCAACACCGATGATGACCGGTGGCGCGGCCCGCTGTTGCAATCTGCGGGCAAGGGCCAAACCTTCTCGGCCCACTCCGACAATCAAGATCGTGTGGTGATCGAGATCGGCTAAACCGAGGGCTTGCTCAGGCAAGAACGCTTCCTAAGTTCTCAAAAGCGTGCGGCATCTCGATGATGCCATGACGCTGGCCCAACACCTGCTCTTCCAGTCCTGGTTGGGCCGTGAGTAGTTCAGGGATCTCGGCCACAAGCGCTTTAACCACCGCACTATTACTCCACTCGCCTCGAGCGCTAATCCAGTGCAAAGCAAGCATGGATTCCGCTTGTTCTCCCACACACTCGAAGGGTCGATGCTCATGCAACCCCAAGAGGGCACGGTAACCCTCTAGCTGGGTTGGATTATCGAGCAAATTATCGGCAAACATTCGGGTGAGCGAGGTGGCGGGAATATAGGGGCTGAGAATCAGGAAAATGAAGCGACACTTGTCGCAATCGCCACACCATCTGGCATCCTCAACGCCTTGGCGAAAAGCCCGATTACAGCTGGTGATGACCGGGTGGTATTCAGAAAGTCTTGCGAAATAGCGAGCGATTTGTATTTCGCTATAGGGGCGAAGCAGGGAGAAATAGGCCCCCGGCGGCAGACCCGCTTGTGGACCAAGCATGTCCTGGAGCAGCTCTTCGGCTTCTTCAGATTTTGACCACTGATGATTCACCGGCATGTCCCCCCACCACAGGGTTGGCTCGGACGCGGAAGCCTCCAGGGACATCACCACAGGACCTAAGCCGATAATGCGTGCCTGGACTAGTGCAATCAACGAGTTAATCGCGGTAACGGGGATGTGGCCATTGAGTGCACCTTGGCCGTTAAGGGCGATCAGGGCAGGATCTATTTCTCTCGTGGCGGCAATTACTGGGTGGCCTTTAATGCGTCCCACTCGGTAGATGATTTTGTTGGGATTAACCGCGAATTGAACCGGGTGCATGCGAGCTGCGGCCAATAATTCCACGCTGACTACAGAATCTTTGCCGCCGCCAATGGGGACCAGCGGGTCGCCAGAAAGAGTGAGGTAACTCTCCGGTAGCCAGGACTCAGCCATGGGTGCTTCTTGCACAATCTCGGGAGACAGCGGGGCGCCAAGCTGATTGCGAAAAGCGAATTCGGCCATGCCATGAGTAATGACGTGGCCGAGATATTCCACGCCCTCGTGAGTCATGCCCTCGGCGGCGATGACATAGCGAGAAGGCGCGGCTGCTTTGTAGTAGCTAAGACCCATCACCGCACCAAGGATGCTCACTAAGCCGCGAACCCTGTCCCAATCAACTTCTTGGTCCACGCGCACTGGGGTCAAACTCAGGGTTTCAGAAAACGACAGCGATGGCCCCTCGCCGGCTAGTTCATAATCGAAAACTACCTGAAACTCTTGCCTGTTTATCTTCGCTCGAAGGTAGCGAAACTCGGTGTAGGCAGCAGGGTCAAACACCATCTCCCCGGCCTCCTCCGATTCCTATCGCCTCATGAACACGCACCATAAGGCGTGCTTTTCCATCATAGAGGCGAGCTAGCGATGGCTTCTGCCACCGCGCGGAGAGTTTTCGCCCCCTATGAGCCAAGCCCCAGCAACTAGGCTTGAGCCGTGTCCACAGCGTTACTAACTGACCAGTATGAACTGACCATGGTCGATGCGGCCCTGGCATCAGGTCGCGCTCATCGCCAATCTGTCTTTGAAGTTTTTGGCCGCCAAATCCCACCCGGGCGCCGATTCGGCGTAGTGGCAGGAACCGGGCGGTTACTGGACACCC
>LIAY01000020.1 GCA_001438965.1 Microbacteriaceae bacterium BACL25 MAG-120322-bin65
ATCAAATGACAACGTTGACAGTAGTCGGAGTCGAAGAAGGCCAACTAGTGCTGGTTTCACCCGATGGGCAAAGATTTTTAGTCGACATCACCGAAGCTCTCACCGATGCTCTTCGTCGCCAACCCATGGGAAACCCGCGAGAGCACAAAACTGGCCCTAAAGACATTCAAGCGCATATCCGTCGGGGACTCAGTGCCCAGCAGGTAGCAGACCTCACCGGTGAAGAGCTTTCCTACATCAAAAAATTTGAGGGCGCCGTGGTGGCCGAGCGTGAGTTTGTGATCGAACAGGCTCTGAGTATCCCTGTGACGACTAAGAGTGGGCAAGTATCAATCTTTAGAGTTTCGGTTGCACAGCGCCTGGAAGAAATCGCTGCCACCGGCGGCGTATGGAGCGCCTGGAAGGAAGAATTGGGCTGGCGCGTCGAGTTGGTCTTCTTTGAAGGCGATGTTGAGCATCGCGCCCGCTGGTCTTTTGACCCCAGAAAGCAACATCTTGAAGCACTCAACGAGGACGCACAGGTTCTTTCTCGACACGAAGCAATGCCCACCACCTTGATTCCCAAACTGCAAGCGGTAGCCGAAGCGGAACCAGAGCGCACGGGTCGTTTTGATTCGCAAATCTTTGAAGACTCAAACCTTGGTGAAACGGGTCCACTGCTCGAGCCTGTGCCCTATGGCCGATCCAGTGAGGACGATAATCGGATGGCCGATACCGCGGATCTGTTGGAAGTTTTGCGCCGCAAGCGCGGCGAAAGAGAACCTCTACCCGAACCAGATTCTGGGGACACCCGCAGTAAACACCCCTCCACCGGGGGTATTCGCTTGGTCGAAAATTACGATGACGACGATGAAGATGATGAAGGTGACGCCCCAGATGCTTCGGTCACAAATATCACCGGTGAAGTGGACCCTGAGGACGACCCGACCCCTCCGCGCCCCACAAAGAATAAGCGCCCAGGCATGCCTAGCTGGGATGACATTGTTTTCGGCGCAAAAGGTGACGACGACACCGCCTAGCTCCACACCCCCAAGGGAATCACGGGAACTTCACGTTCGCGGGGAGTAATCGAGCCATGCTGACCGATCATGGCCAGTGAAGAACTCGTGGCATGGGCGCCTCTATACACGGCGGAGTTGCCCTCGCAGGCGATGATCACATCCCCAATACGGGAAACCACGTCGGGGTGGACGGGGCCAAAAAGTCCCTCATCGATGGCTTGGGTTTTGGTTAAGACCTGCGCTAGTGGCCCTAAGCTCTCGCGCCATGCGCTAGCCACATCCTCAGTGGCGTCACCACGGGAGAGATAAAGCTGAGCAGCTCGGGGTTCACCACCCCAGGCAGAGACGCCTGTCAAGAGCGGCGAGTCTTCTTCGACCACCATCTTGGTTTCCTGGGGAATATCTACCATTCCGTGATCAGCGGTAATGAGCATCGCCTCATCCCCTCGCAGGGAAGATTCCACTCCTGCACACCACTGATCAAATTCCTCCAGGCGATGAATCCATGAATCCGATTTCGAACCATTGGAATGTCCGGTTCTATCTAGTGAGGGCCAATACATATATGCCAGCGCACGTTCGTTTGAATCAAAAAATTCTCTCACCGCCGTCAACTGCTCCTCCAGGGTGCCGACCCCTTGGAAAGTAGCGCCGCGCCAGGTGGCGGCCGTGAAATCGGTTGCCAGGAATCGCGGCTCTCCCAACGAGAGCGAGGCGATGCCCTCTTGGGCGGCGACTTCGAACAGGGTGGGTTGGCGCTGCCAGGACTCAGGCTGGACATGCGGGCGCCAATTTCCCAAGTGATTAATCAGCGTTCTCGAGTCGGGGTCCAACACGGTGTAGCCAACAATGCCGTGCTGGCCAGGGCCAACGCCGGTGGTCAGTGTGGTCAAAGCACTAGCAGTGGTCGAGGGAAAGCCAGCGTCGGCGGTGAGCGCGCGCTTAGCCCACCTGGAACTAAGCCATCTCGCGTGGCCTGCGACCTCACGCAAATTCCCCGCCCCCATGCCATCGACGACCATGACCGCGGCTTTGTTGACGCGCCCAAGGCCCAAGGGGTTGTCATGGCCGCGCAGAGCAGACAGAGAACTAGACATGATCTCGGCAAGCCTCACGGAGCCTTCGAGCGGGACCAGTACCATGGGCCCAATCCTATGACTGCTACTTCTGCTCCCCCCGTGGATGCCCCCTCGCCCGGTGAGCGCATCGTTGATGTTGAGCTCACCGATGAAATGCAGGGCTCCTTTCTGGAGTATGCATACTCGGTTATCTACTCCAGAGCGCTACCCGATGCTCGTGATGGTCTCAAACCTGTGCAGAGACGGATCATTTACCAAATGTCCCAGATGGGGCTAAACCCCGAGAAAGGTCACGTAAAATCAGCCCGAGTCGTGGGCGACGTGATGGGTAAGCTCCATCCCCACGGAGATAGCGCCATCTATGACGCCCTGGTGAGACTCGCCCAATCGTTTAGCATGCGCGTGCCCATGGTTGATGGTCATGGAAACTTTGGGTCGCTTGATGACGGCCCAGCCGCTGCAAGGTACACCGAAGCGCGACTGACCCCCGCGGCCATGGCGATGGTTCGAGACCTCGATGAAGACGTCGTGGATTTTGTTCCCAATTACGACAACCAGCTCACTCAACCCAGTGTTTTGCCCGCCAGGCTCCCCCACCTGCTGATTAATGGTGCCAGCGGAATCGCGGTGGGCATGGCCACGAATATGGCTCCCCACAACCCGTTCGAGGTTGTCGAGGCCGCCCGATACCTGATTGATCATCCTGAGGCAACCTTGGAAGATCTGATGGGCTTCGTTCCGGGCCCAGACCTTCCCACCGGGGGCACCATCGTCGGACTTGAGGGAATCAAGGAAGCCTATGCGACGGGGCGAGGTAGTTTCAAAATGCGCGCCACCGTGAGTGTGGAACCAATCGGGCCCCGGAAAACAGGCCTTGTTGTCACAGAGCTGCCCTATTTGGTCGGCCCAGAGCGGGTCATTGACAAAATCAAAGACGGTGTTAACAACAAAAAACTTCAGGGCATTAGCGACGTTACCGACCTCACCGATCGCCACCACGGGCTTCGCCTTGTCATCGCTATTAAGAGCGGCTTTGACCCGGAGGCGGTCCTCAGTGAGCTCTATCGCCTCACCCCGCTGGAGGAAAGCTTTTCGATTAACTCTGTCGCCCTGGTTTTGGGGCAACCGCAAACTTTAGGACTTCGCGATCTCCTGCAGGTCTATCTCGACCACCGAGTCTCGGTTGTTACCAGGCGGTCGCACTATCGCTTAGCGCAGCGAAAGGCTCGATTGCACCTGGTGGAGGGGCTCCTTCTCGCCATCGTTGATATTGATGAAGTTATTCGGGTGATTCGCTCCTCTGACGACGCTGGTGTTGCAAAAACGCGTCTGAAAGAAGTATTTGAGCTAAGCGATGAGCAAACCGATTACATTCTCGAATTGCGACTACGTCGCCTCACCAAAATTTCTCGCATTGAACTCGAGGGCGAACGTGATGGGCTTGCCGCCGAAATCGATCAGCTCACTCAATTACTCGCCAGCGAGATCCTGATTAAAAAAACAGTCTCCGATGAGCTTGCCGAGGCGGCAGATTTGTATGGGACACCGCGGCGCAGCGTCCTATCCGGAGTCGAAGCTCCCGTGGCAAGGGTAAGAACAGCTCCCGAGACTCTCGAAATCGCCGATGCTCCCTGCGAGGTGTTGGTTTCCGCCACAGGGCTCGCTGCGCGCACAGATCCCGGCGGAGCGGCGCTGACTAGTGCGAAGAAGTCAAGTCCCCACGATGCGCTCCTGGTGCGTCTATCGACCCATCTGAAGGCATCGCTCGGTGCCATCACCAGTGATGGAGTTCTGCATGTGTTTCAACCGCTTGACCTACCCGCCCTGGCACCCGCTGCTAGTGGTTTAGCCTCAGGTGTTGCGCTGAGAGAGTATTTGGGTCTATCGCCAGAATCTGGCGAGGTACTCCAGGTTGTGTCTCTGCAAGATAGTCCCACGATCATGCTGGCCACCAAGGCTGGCGTTATCAAGCGAACCAGCTTGGAATCTTTGCCAGAAAAGGCGCAACACAGCCTCATTGCCCTCAAAGACGACGATGCGGTGGTTGGTTGCGCACTAGCGCCAGAGGATTCCCACATCGTGTTGATCACTTCGAGCGCCCAATTACTAACCTTCAGTGCTTCGCTAGTGCGCCCACAGGGTTTAGCCGCGGGCGGAATGGCGGGCATCAGCCTGAGCAACGACGCCCACGTTATTTTTGGCGGCGCGGTCACCGACCCATCAGCCGAGGTACTCACCATCTCTGGATCCAGCCAGGTCTTACCCGGCACCGAAAAACTTCGCGCAAAACGATCCCTGCTCCAAGAGTTTCCGGCAAAAGGCCGGGCAACCTCAGGGGTCCGGGCGCATAGTTTCCTCAAGGGCGAAGATCTCCTCACTCACGCTTTCGTGGGGGCAAACCCTCGCGCCTTGGGAGTCAAAGGGTCAGCTATTGCCCTGCCCGAGGACCTCTCGAAACGGGATGGCTCAGGAACCCCCATTGAGGGCGCCATTACTGCTGTGGGCGAAACCCTCGCTAGCGACTAGAAACTAAGCGCCTTAGGCGTCGATTCGTTCTCTACTCAATCCTGGACCGGAGACGATGAAATCACGTCGGGGGGCAACCTCGGATCCCATCAAGAGCTCAAACACTTGCGAGGCCGCTTCCGCATCGGAGACCCGAACGCGACGCAGGGTTCGCTTATTGCGGCTCATCGTTGTCTCGGCGAGCTGGTCAGCATCCATCTCCCCCAGCCCTTTATAGCGCTGGAGCGGCTCTTGGTAAGTCTTCCCAGCTTTTTTTAGCTCTGCTAATACGGTGACAAGCTCATCTTCCGAATAGGTGTAGACCAGCTCTTGAGGCGCTTTCCCGCGATTGTTCACTACCACGCGATGCAGCGGTGGAACTGCGGCATACACTCTTCCAGCCTCCACCAGGGGCCGCATATATCTAAAGAAGAGAGTCAGCAACAGGGTGCGGATGTGTGCCCCATCAACATCGGCATCGCTCATGATGATCACTTTGCCGTAGCGTGCAGCACTAACATCAAATGTCCTGCCCGAGCCTGCGCCAATAACTTGGATGATCGCGGCGCATTCTGCGTTATCCAGCATGTCCTGAAGCGAAGCTTTTTGAGTGTTTAAGATCTTTCCTCGAATGGGCAACAGGGCTTGATGCTCACTATCGCGAGCCAACTTTGCTGTTCCCAGGGCGGAATCTCCCTCAACGATGAACAATTCGCTGCCCTCGGTTTCCTTGCTGCGACAATCCACCAGTTTCGTCGGCAGGGTGGAGGATTCCAGCGCGGTCTTGCGTCGCTGGGTTTCCTTCAGTGCTCGCGCCGAGAGCCTGGTCTTCATTTCGGCGACAATTTTTTCTTGAAGTAGAGCGCTAGCAGCTTTGTCCTCGCGTTTTATCGAAGAGAGCTTCGCCGCTAAGCCTGCAGAGATGACCGATTGGACAATCGCTTTCACACCGGGTGTCCCCAACACCTCTTTGGTTTGACCTTCAAACTGAGGCTCAGGAACCCGAACCGCCACAATGGCGGTCATGCCGGCAAAGATGTCGTCTTTTTCTACTTTGTCTTTACCAACTTTGAGCTTGCGACCATTTTTCTCAATCTCTGCTCGCAACGTTTTCACTAAACCCTGTTCAAAGCCCTGTTGATGGGTTCCGCCTTTGGGGGTTTGAATAATGTTGACAAAGCTTCTGGCGACCGTGTCATATCCGGTCCCCCACTGCACCACCACATCAACGTGGGTGTTGCGAACGACATCCTGCGACTCCAATTTTCCGGTCGCATCCAGAACTGGAACCGTCTCTTGGAACTCACCCTCACCGCTGAAATGCCAGGGGCCCACCACGGGCCGGTCGGGCGCTAAATATTCGAGAAACTCAGTCAAACCACCCGATGCTGAAAAGGTGGTGCGCTGTGGCTGGTCACCAGTGAGGTCATCAACATGGATAGAGAGCTTAGGAACCAAGAACGCCGTTTGACGAGCTCGCTGGGTCAGCTCTGCCGCAGCAAAAATAGATTTCTTGCCAAAAATCTGGGGGTCAGGCCAGAAGCGAACCCGAGTTCCCGTCACACCTTTTTTGACGGTACCGATCACGCGCAATTCACTGCGCTTAACAAAGGGTTCAAACTGTGAGGTCGGTGAGGGCCCCTCGGTGTCATGGAATAACCCTGGTTCACCACGGTGGAAAGACATAGCCCAGGTTTTGTTTTCCCGATCCACTTCCACATCAACGCGCTCGGAAAGAGCATTGACAACGGAAGCACCCACACCGTGGAGGCCACCAGAGGTGGCGTAGGAACCAGCGCCAAACTTGCCACCAGCATGCAATTTGGTGAAAACAAGTTCCACACCAGTCAGCCCAGTGCGAGGCTCAATATCAATGGGAACGCCACGACCAGAGTCAGCCACTTCCACACTGCCATCGGGGTAAACAGTCACGGTGATGTCGTCTCCGTGACCGGCAACCGATTCGTCCACCGAGTTGTCGATGAGTTCCCACAGGCAGTGCATCAGACCGCGTGAATCAGTCGAGCCGATATACATCCCAGGCCGTTTACGAACAGCCTCCAGACCTTCCAAAACGGTCAGGTGGCGGGCGGAATAGTCAGTGGAGGGCACAGTTAGGCTTTCGTCGTTACTTGAGTCGAACCCGAGCTTAGGCCCCGGTTTGCCCCCGCCTGGGTAACACCGCCGTAAGCTGGGGATACGCGGTGGGCGAAACTGGGAGCGTGTCTTAGTTATTTAGGGCCAGAGCATGATGGAATAAGGGTTGCATCACAATGAATGGGAAATCCTTAAGGAGAGTCGCATGTCGAACACAGCCACTGAAGCACCAGAGACGATGATCGACTCCGTAACAGCACTAGGCGCCTTGGATGTCTGCGACTCCTGTGGAGCGCAAGCCTACGTACGTGCCACCCTCACCTCCGGCGAATTACTTTTCTGCGGGCACCATGCAGCCAAGCACCGTGAATCCCTGGGCGACAAGGTTGTCAACTGGCATGACGAGACCAGCCGACTCCGGGATGACAACGCCTCGTAACACCGTCTCGCCCATGCGCCGAGCTCTGATTTCCCACGCAGTTCTCTTGCGTGCTCTGGGAGCGGCCGCTCAAGAGGGCCACGCCCTGGATCTTCGGGCGAACGCTTATGGGCTGGGCCTCGAAGACATCAGTCGCATCGCCTACGACCTTGGTATCCGCCACGCACTGCATTCTCCAGGCCAGGATGCACGCTCAGCGTTAGACCCAGCACCGGCCGATATGTCAGTGGACTTCGACTGGTTTGCCGGAACGGACGAAGCTCTAGTGGTCTTTGAAGCCGACGTTATTGCCGTCAAAAACGTTGGCGCAAACACCCCTGTCTCATACGGGTATGAATACGTCACTTCCGAAGAGACCACCTTGGTGCTGATCAGCGCCGGGTTTTCTGACGGCGTTCCCAGAACAGCGTCGCCCGGTGCCATGGTTTCTCTTGACGGAGCCCGATATCCCGTTGCTGGGCGAATCGCGATGGACCAGTGCGTTATTGATGCCCGTGGCGGCACAGTCACCGTGGGTGATTCCGCCACCATCTGGGGGGTGGACCCAGGCCTTGGCGAGTGGTCAGAGTGGTCCAATCGATCTGCAGGCTCGCTGCTGGCCAGACTCTCATCGCGGGTGGTGCGCACATGGCACTAAAGAACGCCCCCTTTGCGGACATTTCGCTTGATGCTTTCGCCGCCAACGTCGCCCATGCAAAAACAACTCTTGCCGTGCAATCCCAGTTGATGGTTGCCGTCAAATCTGACGCATACGGTCACGGTGTTGCCGAGCTTTCGCAAGTAGCCATCACCGCTGGAGCCGATGCTCTGGCCGTGTTGGATATTGCCGCAGGGGTTTCCCTTCGGCCAGTGATTCCCGAAACACCTCTGCTGTGCTGGCTACTAAGTCCCCACGATGATTTTGCTGCTGGGGCAAAGGCTCGATTGGATCTGGGGATTTCCAGCCTCTGGCAGTTAGACACACTTAGCTCTGTCGCACCGGGGATGGCCACTCGCGTCCATCTCAAAATCGATACCGGATTACATAGAAATGGTGCTCTGGCTAAAGATTGGCCAGGTCTCATCAGCCGGGCAGCGGAACTAGAAAAACTTGGCCACATCAGCGTGGTGGGTATTTGGTCTCACCTGGCCGATACTTCTTTGGCCGAAGACCGCCTCGCCCTGGAACGTTTTCACCAAGCAGTGGCGCACGCCACCGAAGCCGGACTGTCGCCAAAAATTTTGCACATTGCCGCCTCGGCTGCCGCCACGGATTTGCCCGAGTCTCGGCTTGATCTTGTTCGAGTGGGAATTAGCGTTTATGGCGTGAGCCCATTTGATGATCGAAGCGCTGAGGATATGGGCTTTGCCCCGGTAATGGCTCTTCGAGCACCGGTAATTTCCAGCGATGCTAAAACCGGCATCGTCATTCTTGGCATCGGCTATGGCGATGGCGTATTGCCTCTAGCGCCGAACACAGGGTGGGTCATCTGGGGTAGCACCCGCCTTGACATCACCTCTGTCGACGTAGACCAGATCGTTCTCCATTGCCCCGCCCCGCAAGTTCCTGAGCCCGGTGAAGTGCTCACTCTGTGGGGAGACCCAGCTTTAGGCTCACCCCGCGCTGAGGACTGGGCGAGCTGGGGAAACACCATCGGGGATGAAGTGGTGACCTGCCTGGCCTCTCACGTGGAGCGGCGTTTCATTTCCCGCTCCCACTAGTTTTTAGCGCCAAGCCGGGCCACAATTTTTGCCCTGGCCTGCGTGGCAAGCAACTCCACACGTTCATGAAACGGGCCAAAATCAGGCTCCAACCCTCTTTTTGCCAATAACTCTTCAACAATGTCGCCAGCCCAGTGCGGGTTGAGCGCTAAAGCTGGGCCGCCCACGCGCGTGGCCAAGAGATTATCTGCCCTCAAACCCTCATGGACGGGCTCTGCCCCCCTGGGATGCTCGAGGCGCATCAAAGGCTGCACCGACTCATTTAACTCACTCTGACCTACAGCGTTTAGGTAACCCGCGCTTGGTCTGCCGCGATAATCGACACCGGAAACTTCACCAGAGAACCGAGGGAATCGATGATCTGCGCGGGAGGGGAAAATGCCAACACCAGGCAGATGATCACCTTGGGCGGTTATCACATCAACGCCTAGTAAATCCCAGCCCACAGCATGAGCAATCCACGATGTTCCCTGATTTTTCCAGGCATGCAGACTTGGCATCAGCGCACTAAGCGCTTTCGCGCCAGGAGAGATGCTGGAGGTGGACCCACTACCCACGCACACAAGATCGGCTGTGGCAGGAACATCCTCTGGAGTATCAACATCGAGGATGTGAACATCGTGGCCCATGTGTCTCAAGGACACTGCCACAATCTCGCCCGAGGCTAGTGAGCCATTGAGCCCGAGGATCTGGGGCAAGAGGCGAACAATAGTAAAAGGCGTGCTCATCGACGCCCCTCTAATTCTTTATAGCCAGCAAGGCGTCGAATGACCATCATCACTTCGTAGTTCACGATGGCGTGAACAGGCTGAGCTGTGTCATGTGGCATAGCAGTCAGAACTCGCATCGCCTCTGCGGTGTCTTCCACTATTTGCCCATAGGCGATCCCTCGGTACTCCAAAAACATCGCCCATTGGAGCGCCTTAGAACCGGAGATAACATCCACATGGTCGATGGGCCCAAGGTCCACGTCATAAATCCAGGAAGGGTCAGGAGTACCCTCATCAACCGCGACCCACACCCGCTCGAGTGGGCCTTCTAGGGCATCGAGATTCACCTGAAGACTGGGCAAGTTTTTCATCATGGTCAAGGCAAAATCCCGACCCCGATAGCTGATGGTTTCTCCACGGCCATACACCGGTTCACCGTGTGAAAAGGCCCGCTCGATATCAACTGTGGCGATAGTCCCCTCGCTAACCACCTGTGCCATTGCCAGAGCTAAAGCCGCATCAACCCCGTAGTGCAAACCAGGTGCGGGGAGGGTAACCTCCACGCTTGTCTCACCAAACGAAATGCTCGCCTGGGCGTTACCCATACTCGTCAAGGTAGCTAGTGGGGAGAGATTATCTAGTGCTTCACCCTCAAAAAACAAGGGTGCCGATACGAGCCCGTGTGCTGCACTTGCGGTGGCTTCGGGGGCAATCGCGACCGTCTCAACACGCACACCTTGATCGACTAAGGATCTACCCATCACGGAAAGGTTCGCGTCCCCGGCGTTGAGCACCACCCCCGTATTCGCACGAGCCGCCAGGTCGTGGAGCATGCGATAGACATTTTCAGGTTCGCCAAAACGATTGAGCTGGTCGACTTGGACGTTAGTCAATAACACCCAATCGGGATTCACTAATTCGGCAATCTGGTGGCCATAGGCTTCATCAACTTCCAGCACGGCAATATCGGCGCGAAGCCGCCCCCAAGGCGTTGCCTGACCGACGAGCGCTGAGGCTAGACCTTGAGGAAGATTTCCTCCAGCGGGGTTAGTGAACACCGCCAGGCCGTGCGCTCGTAACAAGGAGGCGAGCATGCTGGTCGTGGTGGATTTACCATTCGACCCGGTAACGAAAATAACGCCCAATGGAAGATTCGAGAGTTTTCTAGAGAGAACGTCGGGCACCATTTTGAGCAACACGAGGCCTGGAAAAGCCGAACCTCCACCTCGTAACCTGGCCGCCAAACGCACACACTTGGCGAGCAGGAAGGCCGGAATGAGATCCATTCGATTTACTCGAGGTAATCCCGAAGAGCCTGAGACCGGGAAGGGTGGCGAAGCTTCGCCATCGTCTTGGACTCTATTTGCCTAATGCGCTCACGGGTAACACCAAAGGTGTCACCGATTTGGTCAAGAGTTTTCGGCATGCCATCACCCAAGCCAAAGCGCATCCGAATCACTCCCGCTTCGCGTTCGGAAAGCGAATCTAGAAGGCTCTCCAGCTGACGCTGCAACATGGTGAATCCAACGGCATCGGCGGGAACAACCGCTTCGGTGTCTTCAATCAGGTCACCAAATTCACTATCGCCATCTTCACCCAAAGGAGTGTGGAGAGAAATCGGTTCGCGACCGTACTTCTGAACCTCCACGACCTTCTCCGGGGTCATATCAAGCTCGCGAGCAAGCTCCTCAGGAGTGGGTTCGCGACCTAGGTCTTGGAGCATCTGTCGCTGAACACGGGCCAGCTTGTTGATGACCTCGACCATGTGCACAGGAATACGAATGGTGCGAGCCTGGTCGGCCATCGCTCGAGTAATAGCTTGGCGAATCCACCAGGTTGCATAAGTAGAAAACTTGAAACCCTTGGTGTAATCGAATTTTTCAACGGCACGAATCAAGCCGAGGTTGCCTTCCTGGATCAAGTCCAGGAACTGCATCCCACGACCGGTGTAGCGCTTGGCCAAGGAGACAACGAGGCGCAAGTTAGCACCCAAGAGGTGATTCTTGGCTCGCTGGCCATCTTTAGCTAGTTCATGCAATTCACGAGCCAGCTTGGTGGTCTTCTGCGAGTTAGTCATGGCCGAGAGCTTCTCTTCAGAGAACAATCCGGCTTCAACGCGCAGAGCCAATTCCACTTCTTGCTCGGCGTTAAGCAGCGCAACTTTACCGATCTGCTTCAGGTAGTCCTTGACAGGATCGGCGGTGGCGCCCGTAATCATGGTGGACACACTGGGTGCATCATCATCGTCATTACTGGAGAGAACCAGGGCTCCAGCGGGCAGAGCTACTTTTTCGGTTTCGTCATCTTCCTCATCGCTGAGTGCCTCAGCAAGTCCAGCAATAACCTCTGCACCAAGCTTCTCTGCAACAGCGTCGGGGGCAACTTCGGCACCCTCTGGGGAAGTCTCTTCGCTCTCGGGCGTGGCAGATTTACTTGCCGTCGCCTTCTTGGCCGAAGCTTTCTTCGCGGGTGCACCCGCAGCGGCCTTAGGTGCAGGTGCTTTTGCTGCGGGAGCCTTTTTGGCGGGTGCCTTAGCAGCGGCGGCTTGAGCGGCTGGTTTCACTGCGGCCTTGGCGGGCGCCTTCTTTGCAGCACTCGCAGTCGTAGTCGCAGGAGCTTTTGCTACGGGAGCCTTCTTAGCGGGTGCCTTCGCTGCACTTGCCTTAGTGGCAGACGCAGCGGTGCTAACCGGCTTTTTTGCTGCAGCGGGAGCTTTCTTCGCCGGAGTCTTCACCGCAGTCTTCGCTGAGGCGGAGGGCGCAGATTTTTTAGCTGGTGGGGTCACAGGTTCTTTCTGATTTTCAGGCTCTGATGTTCTTCTTAAAAAGCCAGCGATACGTCCGAAACGGGACTGCTTGTCCGCGTTTTTACCCTCGTTGGAAGAAGGGTTTGGTGCTGGGGTGTTTCCTGCCATGACCCACCTGCTCTGCTACTCGACGGGCAGTAAGAAAACCCTTGTCAAGTCTTGGTAAATTTCTTTTCCAAGTCCTGCCAGGGCCTTCTCGTTTATTATGCCACGCCTGGACAGCACTTGCTCACAACCAGGCAACCGCCGAGTGTTTAGAGGGCTTGGGGTTCGTCGCCGGCACCAGAAGTGTGACGCTTGGCCAGAAAACTCTGAAGTTCCGCAGCGATGGTGTCTGCCGTGGGGACCTCACCATCGACACCCATCAGCGGTGAGGGCATCGGGTTATCTTCCATATACGAGTCGTGACGATTTTCTAACCTGTCGACCAATTTCTGCAACTCGTGGTTGTTGTCCACCTGTTCGGCTATGCCTTGTAGGAATTCTCGACCCGCCTCTCGAAGAACATCCGTGGGGAAAATCAGACCAGTAGCAGCGCTCACGCTCTGCAATGCGGTGACCGCCGCATCAGGAAATTCGGTGTCGGCCAAGTAGTGCGGCACCAGCACAACAAAACCCGCGGTGGGCTGCTCCAGCTCTTGAAGGCGATATTCGATCAAGTGCATCATCGTTCCAGGAACACCCGTCGTGGGGCGCCAGACCGAAAGTGACTCGGTAATGTCACTTCGGTTCCCACTGACCGTCACACCCAGACTGCGCGTATGCGGCACCGGCATGGGAATGGCGTGAACCCAGGTGCTGGTGGTGACTTCTAGGACTTGAATCAAATCCAAAATGGTGTTGCTGGCTTGTTCCCAACGGAAATCGGGCTCATAACCAGAGAGAAAAAGAAACTGGGAACCCAGTTCGTCTTTGACTAAATCAAGAGACAGTCTCGGTGGCTCATAGGAGGTCAGCGCTGTTTCTTCAAATTGAAAAATGGGACGTCGGGCGCGGTAGTCAATGAGCAAGTCGTTGTTGAACGTGCCCACACGCTCGGTTTCCAAAGTGTTAAAGACGTATTTGTTTATCTGGCTGACCGCTCCCCCGGCATCCGCGAATCCGGTGAGTCCGGTGACAAGCGGCAATCCGCGCGGAACGCTGGATAACTCCATTGCCTCACGAAATAGGTCATCACTAAACATGTTCCCATCGTACTTGGGCCGCCCTCACAAACCCTGCGTACTTCGCCCACAGCGTTATCACCCGGCGGCACTTAAGATGGAGCTATGACTCTTCCTTCTCTGCAGCTAATCCCTGATGCCACCAATCTCAACGACGACGACGTTCTCGTTGTGGGACTTGGCACGACAGATGCTGGCATCAGCGTCCGAGCCGAGGGCTTGGCCCCCGACGTAGTGGAATCCATTCTTAGCTCAGCCCAGAAAATTCAGGCTGACGGATCCAGCGATAAGACGTGGCGCATCCCCTCCCCGGCGGGCTGCAACGCCGGCAGTGTTGTACTGACCGGCCTGGGGTCAGGCGAGCTTGACGCCCACACACTGGCAAACGCAGCAGGATATGCGGCTATGGCGTTATCCAAGCCAACCCCCGCACGCATTGTCTTTGCCCTGCCGCACTCTGGTGAATCCGACGTTGCTGCTATCTCAGAAGGTGCGCTACTGGGCTCTCACCGGGTTTCCAAAATTGGCACGACCACACAGTTTGTGACCACAATCGCCGTCGTGGGGTCTCTTGGTGAGGCAGCACTTTCTCGCGTCACCGCCGCTGCCCGAGCGGTCTGGCAAGTGCGCGATCTGGTTACCATGCCACCAAACTTTTTGAACCCTCAAACCTTTGTTGATCAGGTGGGCGACTTAGCTAAGCACCAGTCGGTCACCGTCGAAATCCTGGACGAGAAGCAACTAGCCGAACAGGGTTATGGCGGCATTAGCGCTGTAGGTAAAGGCTC
>LIAY01000021.1 GCA_001438965.1 Microbacteriaceae bacterium BACL25 MAG-120322-bin65
TACGCGAGCTGGGTTTAGAACGTCGTGAGACAGTTCGGTCCCTATCCGCTGCGCGCGCAGGAAGTTTGAGAGGATCTGACCCTAGTACGAGAGGACCGGGTTGGACGAACCTCTGGTGTGTCAGTTGTCCTGCCAAGGGCACCGCTGATTAGCTACGTTCGGGATGGATAACCGCTGAAAGCATCTAAGCGGGAAGCCGGCCTCAAGATGAGACTTCCATGCCCTTCGGGGCGAGAGGCTCCCAGTAGACGACTGGGTTGATAGGCCGGATGTGGAAGTGGGGACTAAAGACCCATGCAGCTGACCGGTACTAATAAGCCGATAACTTGACACCACATGAGTGGTGCTCGCGTCCACTTTGTGGTTCTCGATTTACGGTCGAGAACCGATTGATCACCAGCGTGACTGGTGATCCTCAGACTGAAAAATCAATAGTGTTTCGGCGGCCATAGCGAAGGGGAAACGCCCGGTTCCATTCCGAACCCGGAAGCTAAGACCTTCAGCGCCGATGGTACTGCGAGGGGGACCTCGTGGGAGAGTAGGACACCGCCGGACTTCTTTGTGAAATGGCCACCCGCAAGGGTGGCCATTTTGCGTTAACTAAGGAACATCGATGACAGGCAACGACAGGCCACGCAGGCCCGGTAATTCGGGTGGATCAGGGCGCTCCGACGATGAGCGACGCAGCCGACGGCCCGACGATCGGGGACCTTCCGCTGGCCGCAAGCCTTCCGGCGGACCAAGATCCGATAAGCCTCGCTCTGATCGTCCACGTTCAGATGCTCCGCGTTCTGATCGTCCACGTTCAGATGCACCGCGTTCTGATCGTCCTAGGTCTGATCGACCTAGTTATGACAGGCCGCGTGGCGATGCTCCGCGTTCTGATCGTCCTAGGTCTGATGGGCCCAGAACGGATAGGCCTAGGTCTGATCGACCTAGTTATGACAGGCCGCGTGGCGATGCTCCGCGTTCTGATCGTCCTAGGTCTGATGGGCCCAGAACGGATAGGCCTAGGTCTGATCGACCTAGTTATGACAGGCCGCGTGGCGATGCTCCGCGTTCTGATCGTCCTAGGTCTGATGGGCCCAGAACGGATAGGCCTAGGTCTGATCGACCTAGTTATGACAGGCCGCGTGGCGATGCTCCGCGTTCTGATCGTCCGCGCTCGGATAGGCCCAGTTCGGACCGTCCTAGGTCCGATGGGCCCAGGCCTGCTGGTCGTCCTGTTCGCAGTGGTGGTGGTGACCGTCGTTTTGACGGTGATGGGGCACGCGACTCCAGGCCGCCCAGATCGGATCGACCCGATGACGCCCCACGTCATGATGATCCGCCCGTTGATGAGGATGTCACGCCGAGTGAGCTAGATAAAGCTGCCTGGCGTGAACTTAAGGCTTTGAGTAAGGAGAATGCCGAGTGGGTCGCGGGTCACTTGGTGATGGCGTCTCGCGTGGTCGATGACGACCCCGAACGCGCCCATAAGCATGCCTTGGCCGCCTCCAGGCGAGCGGGTCGTGTTTCTGTGGTGCGTGAAACGGTGGGAATTACCAGTTATTTGACCGGAAATTTCGCCTTGGCTCTTCGCGAACTGCGCACCTATCGACGACTCTCGGGTAGTAATGACCAATTGCCGCTCATGGTCGATTGCGAACGCGGCTTAGGTAGACCTGATCGTGGCTTGGAATTGGCTGGCGATGTCGACAGGACTTCGTTGCCTGTTCCGGTGCAGGTGGAATTAGCTATTGCTCGCTCCGGTGCGAGGCTGGATATGGGACGAGCTGATTTAGCTCTGGGTGAGTTAGAGATTGCACAGCTCAACCCTGATGTTGCCTATTCCTTTTCCCCCGCACTCTTCGATTCCTACGCCATCGTGCTCGAGGAGTTGGGGCGCCAGGAGGAGGCGGATACGTGGGGTGAGCGCGCTGATGTTGCTGCCACCGCGCTGGCTGGCGCTGGGGGGGATGACTTCGAGGACACCGTTGTTGTGATGGAGGAAGATCTGGATACGCCGGTGGAGGAACAGTAGTGGCCAAGGCGACACCGCTTAGGGGGATTGACCTTGTGTTGGTGGATCTCGATGGAGTTGTCTATCAGGGCTCACAGCCCATCGCCTATGCCAAAGAGTCGCTCAATAAAGCCTCCATGGTGGCAAAGCTTGCCTTTGTTACCAATAATGCTTCTAGAACTCCTAGCTCTGTCGCAGCGCACCTCCGTGGTCTGGGAATAGCGGCAACACCAGACGACGTTGTTACCTCTCCTCAAGCGGCGCTCCGCCTGCTGTCTCGACTCATCGCGCCGGGATCCCTGGTTCTCGTGGTGGGGGGCCAAGGGCTTAGCGATGAGGTGGAAAAAGCCGGGTTCCGTCTGACTCGAAGTGCTGAGGATCAACCCGATGCCGTGGTGCAAGGGTTTTCCCCTGATGTTGGGTGGGAGCAGCTCGCCCAAGCATCCTTTGCCCTGCAACGAGCCGATATCCCCTGGATTGCCACCAACACGGACTGGACCATCCCGGTAGAGGGGGGAGTGGCGCCAGGAAATGGGGCGCTCGTCTCCGCCGTTCATTTAGCGGTCGGGCGTTTAGCCACGTTTGCCGGTAAGCCAGAGAAGGAAATGTTTGACCTAGCGCTGGAGCGTTTCACACCGGGATCTGGCGCACTCATGATCGGTGATCGTCTCGATACAGACATCCTTGGTGCCAGGAGAGCGGGGATTGCCTCTGCTCTGGTGCTCACCGGTATTGACTCACCCAAAACTCTGGTGGCCTCTGATGCGAGCATGCGGCCTGATTTCATTCTCGAAGACCTCCGCGGGCTTCATCAGCCCTATCCGGAGGTGAAATCCAGCGTGGATAGCGATGGCATTGTCACTGTGGCGGTGGGCAAGGCTGTTGTGCGGCGCAAGGAGAATGTTGTTCGTGTGGCCAGAGAGGGCACCCGTATTGATTTACTCCGAGCTGGTTCAGCCATTATTCACGACTCGGGTTTGAAGATTTTCGGTCTTGATGTGGATCCCCAGATATATTCATGACTATGAGTACTGGCCCATCTGATGATTTCTCTGCTGACCTTGAGCGCATCGGCGCTTTACCCCTGGAAGAAAGAGCCAGTGAACTATCCCGGGTTTTTGATCAGCTAAAAGACATGCTAGACACCCCCGAACCTTCCTAATGGCCGCGTTGCGTTTAGACCGGGCACTCGTGGCCCGTGCTTTGGTGGAAACACGCACCAAAGCTCAGCGACGTATTCACGCCGGCGATGTGAGCGTAAATGATGTCGTCGCGACTTCGGTGTCTCAACCGGTCGGCGATACTGATGAGCTCTCCCTCTCCGGCGGGGAAGATTATGTCGGCCGCGGGGCTTACAAGCTTTTAGCGGCAATCAAGCAGTGGCCCCAGGATCTAAAAGGCGCACTCGTGATGGACCTGGGTGCGTCCACTGGGGGATTCACTCAAGTTGCTCTCGACGCTGGTGCCACACGGGTGGTGGCTGTTGATGTCGGTCATGACCAGCTGCATGTCAGCCTCGTGGAGGATCCGCGGGTGGAATCTTTCGAGGGAATTAATGCACGCACGATGACCCGGCAGTGGTGGCTAGAACACGGTCGCGATACGCCACGCTTGGTCGTCGCCGACCTCAGTTTTGTCTCCCTTACCCAGGTGCTGGGCCCTGTTCATGAGTCCGTGGGGGCAACTGACTGGATTGTTTTAGTAAAGCCCCAGTTTGAAGTGGGACGAACAAAAGTGTCCAAGGGGTTCGTTCTCGACCCGGGGGAACATGAGGTAGCAATCAACGCTGTTATTGCCGCAGCCCAGGATCTCGGCTTGCACCCTCGCGGGGTTATGCCCTCACCGATTAGCGGTGAGGGCGGCAATCAGGAATTTCTGTGTTGGCTAAGCCCCACACCTCAGGAGAATCCGACACAATGGAGCAAGCAGGTTCACCTGCTAACCCATCCCTAACTTGGAGGCCTTGGACATGACCGCCCGGCATCTGCTCGTTATCGCCCACACGGGGCGAAACGACGCCCTGGTGGCAGCCGGACAAGTGTGTGATCAACTCCGCTCAGCAGGGCTAACCCCAGTTCTCGCACCACTGCAAAGTGAAATCTTGGCGTCCCATGTCGATGGTGACTTCGTGACGCTGGGCAAGGACGTATCGCTAGCGGAGCTGGAGCTGATTATCGTCCTCGGTGGTGATGGCACCATTCTTGGTGCCGCAGAGCTCACCCGAGGCTCTCCGGCACCCCTACTAGGGGTGAACCTAGGTCACGTGGGTTTTCTTGCCGAGAGCGAACGCGACGACTTACCCTGGACGGTTCAGAGGGCCCTGGCTCGCGAATATGAGGTAGAAGACAGACTTGTTCTGGACGTTGTGGTGCTTGAAGCTGGCAAAGAGATTTTCCGCACTTTCGCCATCAATGAAGCCACCATTGAAAAAGCGTCTCGTGCTCGCATGATTGAAGTAGCACTAGAAATTGATTCACGGCCTATTTCCACTTTTGGCGCCGATGGTGTGGTCATGGCCACACCCACCGGCTCGACGGCGTATTCGTTTTCCGCTGGCGGCCCGGTCGTTTGGCCGGGAGTGGAGGCGTTGTTGATGGTGCCCCTTTCCGCTCACGCCCTTTTTGCAAGACCCTTAGTTGTTGGCCCAGATTCCGTGATGGCTGTTGAGCTTTTGGAGCGCTCAAGTGCATCAGCGGTGTTGTGGTGCGATGGCAGGCGCGGTATTGATCTCACACCAGGATCTCGTGTTGAAGCCCGGCGCAGTAGCGAACCGGTTCGACTCGCCAGGCTTCATGCGGGGCCTTTTACTGATCGCTTAGTGAACAAGTTTTCGCTCCCCGTCACTGGCTGGCGCGGACCGGGGAAGGAGTAGCTGGCGTGATTATTGATATCACCATCACCGACCTGGGTGTGATTAGTGAAGCCCGTTTGCCTTTGGGCCCGGGCCTCACCGTGGTCACCGGAGAAACCGGTGCCGGTAAGACGATGGTCGTTACTGCGTTAGGACTTCTCTTAGGCGCCAGGTCTGATGCCACCCGCGTTCGCCAGGGCAGTGCCGCGACCTGGGTTGAGGGAAGATTCTCAATTGCCGGCCAACCCGAGGTGACTGAGCGCGCCACTGAACTTGGCGCCAGCTTCGACGAAGGGGAGTTGGTCTTAGCTCGCGAGGTGCAATCTGAGGGTCGATCCCGCGCGGTCGTTGGCGGGCGCAGTGCACCAGTGTCGGCCTTAGCCGAATTGGGCGAGCAGCTCGTTGTGATTCACGGTCAAAGTGATCAGATTCGTTTGAAATCAGAAACAGCACAGCGCGATGCTCTTGACCGTTTTGCCGGAGCTGAGCTGGCCGCAATCCTCGGTGAATACCAACAGGTTTTTCATGGGCTGGTGGAGCTTCGCACCAAACGCGACATGTTGCGCACTCAGTCCGATGCTCGTGCCCGAGAGGCTGAAGAAGTTCGTCTGGCGCTCAGTGAGATCGAAGCGTTGTCGCCTAACCCTGGTGAAGACACTGCACTTTCTGAAACAGTGAGCAGGCTGACAAACCAGGAAGACCTTCGCCAAGCGGCCTCGATAGCTAAACAGGCTTTGACCGCTGAGGAGTCTTCGCTAGATCCCTTGGATGCGCTCTCGCTGGTGGACACCGCATTGAAGGCGTTGGATCGGGTGGTCGGGTTTGACCCCAGTGTTGAGCCCTTGCGAGCCCAACTAGCCGATGCCTCGTATCAGCTTTCGGAAACAGCCGGCCAACTCGCGAGCTACTTGAGTGGACTCGAAGGCGATGGTGGTTTATCCCTTGAGAGCACCCACGAGCGTTTGGCTGCCGTCACCGCACTGATGCGCAGATATGGACCCACACTCGATGACGTCTTGGAATATCAGCGAAGCGGCAGTGACCGACTATTTGAACTAGATCGCGACACTGAGGCGCTGGGCACACTCGATGAAGAAGTCAACGCGGCGGAGACGAAAGCACGGAGTCTCTCAACTCGCCTCTCTGAACTTCGCACAAACGCTGGGAAATCCCTTGGAGCCGCTGTTACCCGGGAGTTAGCAGCGTTGGCTATGCCCACGGCCTCACTCCACGCTGGTGTCACCACCGAAGAGGCACTCTCTGCCCACGGTTGCGACCAGGTTCAATTGCTTCTGGCCGCCCACCCCGGTGCCACACCGGTAGCACTGGGTAAGGGAGCATCAGGCGGTGAGCTTTCGCGTGTGATGTTGGCCTTAGAAGTTGTCATCGCAGGATCTGACCCGGTACCTACTTTTGTCTTTGACGAAGTCGACGCGGGTGTGGGCGGTGCGAGTGCCCTAGAAATTGGTCGTCGCCTAGATGCGCTCTCGCAAACATCCCAAGTCATTGTGGTGACCCACTTGGCCCAAGTGGCAGCGTTTGCCAATAACCACCTTCGGGTGGTCAAAGACACTAAAGGTGAGGTAACCACTTCCAGTGTTGCGGTGCTAACAGGGGAAGATCGGGTTCGAGAGTTAGCTCGGATGCTCGGTGGCATGGAGGACTCTCAGACGGCTCTTTCTCACGCCAGGGAGCTGATTGAAACAACTCATTCGGTGAGTCGTCGCTAACGCGAAGATTAACTCGTTAGGGTTGAACTCCGTGAGGAAGAACCAGGCGGGCCCCGAAAAGAAACTCACCAAACACATTTTTGTGACCGGTGGGGTGGTGTCGTCTCTAGGTAAAGGTTTGACCGCCGCATCGCTGGGCAACCTACTCTCAGGTCGTGGCTTGCACGTCGTGATGCAAAAGCTTGATCCCTATCTCAATGTGGATCCTGGCACGATGAATCCTTTTCAGCACGGTGAAGTTTTCGTAACCGATGATGGTGCCGAGACTGATCTTGATATTGGTCACTACGAGCGATTTTTAGATGTCAACTTGTCCCAGGCCGCCAATGTCACCACCGGCCAGGTGTATCAGGAAGTGATTTCCAGAGAACGCCGCGGTGAGTATTTGGGTGACACGGTGCAGGTCATCCCTCACATCACCGATGAAATTAAGCGCCGGATGCGCCTTCAGGCTCACCAAGAGCCGCGCCCTGATGTGATTATTACCGAAATTGGTGGCACGGTCGGCGATATTGAAAGCCAGCCTTTTATTGAGGCGGCGCGTCAAATTCGGCACGAATTAGGCCGTGACAATGTTTTCTTTGTTCACGTTTCCTTGGTTCCCTACATGGGTGCCTCGGGGGAGCAGAAAACTAAGCCCACCCAGCACTCGGTGGCCATGTTGCGCTCGATCGGTATCCAACCAGACGCTCTTGTGCTGCGCAGTGACCGTCCGGTAGAAAGCGCCAATCGTCGCAAAATTGCCTTGATGTGTGACGTGGATGAAGCCGCCGTAGTCAACGCGGTGGATGTCTCGAGCATTTATGACATCCCAGCGATGCTCCACAGCCAAGACTTGGATGACTACATCATCGATCACCTAGGCCTCGAGGCTGGCGAGATGGTCTGGGACGGTTGGAAAGACTTACTTGATGCGGTTCATTACCCCCGTCACAGCGTGACGATCGGGGTTGTTGGTAAATATATTGATTTGCCCGATGCATATTTGTCCGTCAGTGAAGCAATTCGCTCAGGCGGCTTTGCCCATTCGACCAGAGTGGAACTGAAGTGGATTGCCAGTGATGAATGTGACACTCCTGAGGGGGCGGAGCGAGCACTGGGAGATGTTGATGGCATCTGCGTTCCAGGTGGATTTGGCATCCGAGGTATTGAAGGCAAAGTGGGGGCTTTGGCCTATGCCCGTGAGCGCAAGATTCCCACCTTGGGGTTGTGCTTGGGATTGCAGTGCATGGTGATCGAATTTGCCCGCAATGTCGCCGGCTTAGCGGGCGCTTCCAGCAGTGAGTTTGATCCGGATGCCCCACACCCGGTGATCGCAACCATGGAACACCAGCGCGATATTGTCTCCGGTAAGGGCGACCTGGGTGGGACCATGCGCTTGGGCCTCTATGACGCCACGCTCACCCCGGGTTCAATTGTGGCCGAGACCTATGGGGCCACCACTGTTCAGGAACGCCACCGCCACCGTTTTGAGGTCAATAACGCCTATCGCAAACAAATTGCCGATGCCGGTCTGGTCTTTTCGGGGACGTCACCGGATGATTCGTTGGTGGAATTTGTGGAACTCCCTCGGGAAGTTCACCCCTTCTATGTGGCAACCCAAGCTCACCCTGAGCTTCGCTCACGCCCGAACCGTGCCCACCCGCTCTTTGCTGGGCTGGTCGCTGCCGCCTTGGAGCGTCACAACTCCTCCGCACTTTTTGCCGTATCCGATCAGGTCGACTAATCAGATGGCCTTCGTGCCCGAGGATGAACCTCGTTCTCTGCCGGTATTGACCACTTCGCTGGTCTATGAGGGTGCAATTTGGAACGTAGTGCGTGACACTTTTGCCTACAACGGCGAGGTTCTCTCCCGCGATTACATTGACCACACCGGAGCCGTAGCGATTGTGGCTCTCAACGATGATGACGAAGTCATGATGATTCGCCAATATCGTCATGCGATTCGCGCCACTAATTGGGAAATTCCGGCAGGTTTGCTCGATATTGCAGGGGAGGACCCACTGGAGTGTGGCAAACGGGAGCTTCTAGAAGAAGCTGACTTGGTTGCTAAGAACTGGGAATTTTTGACCACACTCAACACCACACCGGGTGGCTCCAATGAGTTCATCCATATCTATATCGCCACGGGCCTAGAAAAGATTGACCACGACTATGTTCGCTCCGGCGAAGAAGCCGATCTGGAGATGCGCTTTATTCCCTTGGCCACCGCTGTTGAGGCAGCTATTTCGGGCAAAATCAGGAATCAGATTGCCGTCACGGCACTGCTCGCAGCTTATGTCGCTAGAAGCTAGAGGCGAACCGTCGTCGGCGCCCACACCGTTGGGTCGTGAACTAGGGCGTTATGTGCGCTATTTGGCTTTAGAGCGCGGGCGCTCACAGAACACTATTGCGGCTTATCGCTCTGATCTCCAGAGATATTTTGATTTTCTTCACAGCCTTGGGGTGAGTACGCCAGAGGAGATCAGCCCGCAGGCTGTGCGAACCTATGTGGAATCTTTGGAGGGGGTAGCGACCACGGTGGCGCGGAAGCTATCGAGTATCAAGAACTTCCACCGCTACTTGGTCGAAGAAAATGTGCTGAGCTACGACCCCAGTGCTGAAATTCGCCCACCCTCGCTACCCAGTCGGCTTCCCAAGGCTTTGAGCATCAGCCAGGTTCAGGCTTTGCTTGATTCGGTGATCGGTGATGACCCGGTTGCGCTTCGCGACCGGGCTCTATTGGAATTTCTCTATGGCTCTGGCGCGAGAATCTCAGAAGCCTTAGCGCTCGCTGTTGATGACGTCCTCGATGACACAGCCCATACTGGCTCAACGGTGCGGGTGACGGGTAAAGGTCGCAAGCAGCGTATTGTGCCCCTTGGCTCGTATGCCAGGGCCGCATTGGATGCCTATCTCACCAGAGCACGACCGGTCATGGTCGCCCGGCATCGGCGTCCGGTGCCCACCGTGTTTGTGGGAGTCCGTGGTGGCGCCCTGTCACGACAAAGCGCCTGGTTGATTCTCCAAGAGGCAGCGAAGCGAGCGGATTTAGCCACTCTGGTGTCCCCGCACACTCTGCGCCACTCGTTTGCTACTCATGTGCTCAGTGGTGGTGCCGATATTCGGGTGGTGCAAGAACTTCTGGGACATGCTTCGGTCTCAACAACCCAGATTTACACCAAAGTGACCATTGATACTCTCCGCGAGGTCTATCACAGCGCTCATCCCAGAGCTAGATAATTGCGGGCGCGCTGGCGCGATAGACTGGTTTTATGGCAAAAGAAACACTTCCGATGGGCCCAACAGGCCGCCCTGAGCGCGATTTTCCGACGCCACCAACCCTTAGTTCGCATGGACCAGCCCGGGTTATTGCCCTGTGTAATCAAAAAGGTGGGGTCGGTAAAACGACCACCACGATTAGCTTGGCTGGTGCTTTAGCTGAATATGGCCGAAGTGTCCTGATGGTTGATTTTGACCCCCAGGGCGCCTTATCGGCTGGTTTTGGCATCAACACCCACGATGCGCTGACAATCTATGACTTGCTTTTGGGCCGTGAAAAAGATGTTCACAAAGCTATTGTGCAGACGAAGACGCCTGGAATTCACATCATTCCTGCCAACATTGACCTCTCGGCAGCTGAAGTGCACCTGGTGAATGAGGTTGCGAGAGAGCAAATACTTGCCCGGGTCCTCAAGCCCGTCCTGGACGAATATGACGTTGTGCTCATTGATTGCCAACCCTCACTGGGTTTGCTCACTGTTAATGCCTTGACTGCGGCCCACGGAGTTCTTATTCCCCTGGAGACCGAATACTTTGCGCTTCGCGGTGTTGCACTGCTTATTGACACTGTTGAGAAGGTCCGCGAGCGGCTCAATTCCGCTATTCGCGTCGATGGAATTGTTGCCACCATGTATGACCCGAGGACTCTGCACTCGAGAGAGGTCATGGAGCGTGTGGTGGAGACCTTTGGTGACACCGTTCTCGACACCGTGATTGGGCGGACCGTCAAGTTCCCTGACGCCTCGGTTGCCGCAGTACCCATTACAGAATTTGCCCCTTCCCATTCCAGTGCGCAGACCTATCGCCAGCTGGCCAGAGAGCTCGTTGCCCGTGGCGCTATCGCCTGAGACGCTCAGCACAGTCGATCGCGAAGGCCCCAGCGATAACGCCGGCTTTCGGGTTACTCTGGCGAACTTTGATGGACCTTTTGACCTCCTGCTCTCGCTGATTGGGAAACGCGAGCTAGATATCACCGAGGTCGCGCTGGGTGAGGTCACCGATGAGTTTTTGAGTTATGTCCGAGGGTTAGAGGGCACGGCAGAACTTGATGCAGCCAGCGAGTTCCTCGTGGTCGCGGCGACCCTGCTGGATATGAAAATTGTGGGTTTGCTACCCCACGGTGAATTCGTTGATGCCGAAGATGTGGCGCTACTAGAAGCCAGAGACCTGCTTTTTGCGCGATTGCTGCAATATCGTGCCTTCAAAGAATCATCGAGTTGGTTCCTTGCGACTATGGAAAAAGAAAGTTTGCGTCACTCTCGAGCGGTTCGACTCGAAGATAAGTTTGTGAACTCTGTTCCGGAACTGAAATGGACGCTGAGCCCTGAAGATTTCCAGGCGTTGGCCTTATGGGCGCTAACCCCCAAAGACATTCCCACCTTGGGCCTTGATCACCTCCACGCACCCTTAGTGAGCATTAGGGAACAGGCCGCTTACGTGATTTCGATATTGCGTGCAGGCCAGCCGGTAAGTTTTCGCTCGCTCATTGCCGGTGTCACCGAACGTGGTGTGGTGGTGGCGCGTTTCCTGGCCGTATTGGAGCTTTATCGCGAGTCAGCTTTGACTTTTGAGCAACTAGAGCCTTTAGGGGAACTAACCCTCAAATGGGTTGCCCTCAATTTTGATGATGAGCACCTAGCCCATTTGGGTGAGCAATGGGGAGGCGAGAGCACCAGTGAGCACTAACGAATCGGATTCCAAGCAGTCGGCCACCTCGTTGCGCAATGTGGTGAGGGAGTTAGAAGCAGTGATGATGGTGGCCGAGGAACCCATGGCTGTGGTGTCTCTTGCTACCGCACTCGATGTTCCCGTTGCCGAGATCAAAAAAGCTTTGGCTGAACTAGTGGCGGACTACGACGGCGAATTAGGCGGACCCGAGCGAGGCTTTGAGCTGCGCGAAGTAGGCGGCGGCTGGCGCATCTATGTCCGTGAATCTTTTGACAGCGTTGTCGCAAACGCGGTGGCTCAACAACAGCCGGCGAAGCTTTCCCCCGCAGCATTGGAAACATTGGCCGTCATCGCTTATAAACAACCGGTAACCCGTGGTCACGTTTCCTCTATCCGCGCGGTCAATGTCGACTCTGTGGTGAGAACCCTGTTGGGGAGGGGGCTGATTAGGGAATCTCATTCGGATCCTGAAACAGGCGCCATTTTCTATGTCACCACTGATGTGTTGCTTACCGAGCTTGGGCTGGAGTCCCTCGATCAGCTGCCACCACTTTCCCCCCTGCTCGATGATGGTGCGGAAGGTTTCGCTGAGCATGAATGATGCAGAAAACCCTGAGGGGGAGCGGCTTCAAAAAGTTCTTTCCCGAGCTGGTGTGGCCTCGAGACGGCGCGTGGAATGGTTGATGGCCGAAGGCCGGGTTAGTGTCAACGGCTCCATTGCTACCGAGATGGGCATGCGGATTCACTCGCAAACGGATGTTGTTTCCGTAGATGGCAAAGTCATCTCTCTCAAAGTTGAAGCGCGCTATGTCATGTTGCATAAACCGGTGGGCGTAGTCAGCTCCCTGGCCGATGAGCAAGGGCGACCCGATCTTGGCGCCTATTTAGACGACATTGGTGAGCGCGTGTTCAATGTCGGCAGGCTAGATATTGATACCTCCGGTTTGCTCATGCTCACTAACGATGGTGAAGCAACGCATCGACTCGCACACCCCTCGTTCGAAGTCGACAAGGTCTATACCGCAACCGTTGCTGGTTCCCTCACCCCAGCGGGCATCACTCAGCTCTTAGCGGGGGTGGAGCTTGAAGACGGTGTTGCGAAAGCCGATAAGGCCAAACTCATTGGTGAACCATCACGAGGGTCCAGCATTGTCGAGATTGTCCTGCATTCGGGGAAAAACCGGGTTGTGCGCCGTATGCTCAAAGCGATAGGCCACCCGGTCAAAGATTTACACCGCAGACAGTTTGGCCCCCTTCACCTAGGTGGGCTCAAGGCGGGCGCATGGCGGGACCTCACTAGGGTAGAAGTTACCAATCTGTTGACACTGGCCTATCGGGATTCAGTGTTGATCAAGGAGCTAGGCGATGACAGCGAAGAGTGACGCGCCTTTTTCGCGCGTCCACATTGTCGGAACCGGCCTATTGGGCACCAGTATCGGTCTGGCACTAAGCCAGCAGGGGGTCAGTGTTTCGTTAGAGGACACATCGCCCTCTGCCTTAGCGCTGGCGGAGGATTATGGCGCCGGGCACAAACCCAGCAGCGATGACGACGCCCCCCAACTGGTGATTGTGGCTACACCACCGGATGTCGTGGTCGACGTGGTGATTGCTTCCCTTCACGCTTTTCCCCAGGCACTCGTGATCGATGTTGCCAGCGTTAAAGCCCAAATTCAGGCTGCGCTGCGCGCTGGTTCGACCGATTTGACACGCTACTTAGGCACCCACCCCATGGCTGGGCGCGAACGAGGCGGCGCTGTTTCAGCCAGGAGTGACCTATTTGTTGCAAGGCCCTGGGTGATCTGTGAAGGCGATAGCGATTCCACTGCAGCCATGGAGGCCTTTGTTAGAAGCCTGGGTGCTATCCCCTTGCGGATGAACGCAGCCCAACACGATGAGGCTGTTGCTTTGGTATCACACCTGCCACAGCTTGTGGCTTCTCTCACCGCCTCACGACTGACCGGTTCGCCACAAGCAACACTGAGTTTGGCCGGCGCTGGATTACGCGATGTCACCCGCATAGCAGCGAGCGACCCGGCGTTGTGGGTGCAGATCCTTTCAGCCAATGCACCCGCGATTGTGAGCCAGCTCACGGCGCTTCGATTAAACGTGGATCAGGTCATTGAAGCCTTGACCTCATTGGGTGAACCAGGTTCGAGAAAGGTTCTCGCCACTGCTCTCCAGGCGGGGGTTTCTGGCGTTTCTGCCCTGCCCGGCAAACACGGTATTTCCACTAGCTATTCCTCACTCGTTGTTGTCATTGATGACAAACCGGGTGAGCTTGCTCGGTTGCTGACTCAATTGGGGGATTGGAAAGTCAACCTAGAGGATTTGCGCCTCGAGCACTCACCAGGAGCAATGGTCGGGTTTGTGGATCTAACCCTGGGTAAAGATGTTGTCGAAGACGTGGAAAAGAAGCTGGTTGCCAGCGGTTGGCGTATTGCGGGGGAGAACGCATGAATGACGTAGTGGTAGTCGCCATTGATGGCCCCGCGGGTAGTGGAAAATCTAGCGTTTCTCAAGCTGTCGCAACACAGCTGGGATTTAGCTATTACGACACCGGTGCCGCCTACCGCGCTCTGGCGTGGGCTGCACGCGCCGCGGGGATTGACCTAGCCAATCAAGACGACGTCATCCGAGTGCACGATGCCATGGAATACGTTGCCTCACAAGATCCCAGCAACCAGTTTTTCTCCGTTGATGGAGCGGATG